>JAJFGE010000170.1 GCA_021776295.1 Hyphococcus sp. | reverse complement strand
AGAAGCTGGGCCGCTTCAGTGAGCCGGCTTTCGGTATAGCGCATCGCCGCAGCGTTATCGCCGTCGATATTGCCGAAGTTCCCCTGCCCGTCGACCAGCGGCACACGCACCGAGAAGTCCTGCACCAGCCGCACCATGGCGTCATAGATCGCCTGGTCGCCATGGGGGTGGAAATTCCCCATCACCTCACCGACGACTTTCGCCGACTTCTTAAACCCGCCATTGGCGTTCAGCTTCATCTGCCGCATCGCATAGAGGATGCGCCGGTGGACCGGCTTCAGCCCGTCGCGAACATCGGGCAGCGCGCGCGACGTGATCGTCGAGAGCGCATAGGCGAGGTAGCGGTTTGAAAGCGCCTCGTCGAACGGCTCCAGCAAGATATCCTCCGGCTTTGCCGGAGCCGTGGATTTCGCGGGTTTGATTTTCTTAGTGCGTGCCATGGCGCATCCCATAGAGCATTTTCCCGCCACCTGGATACCGGTTGGGCGCCAATATTTGCACAACCGTTGTTTGATAGGCGGCGGCTTTCGGCTATGCCGGATGCATGCAGTCCGTTCTCGCTGAGATATTCACCTTCCCGCTGGCGCTGGTTGAGCTTGCGACCGCGGCGATCGGGTTTTCCACAGACGCGTTCGCGCGTGCGGCGAATTCAGCAGAAGCGCAAACCGCAGCCTTCGTCATCGCCTTTCTCGCCGGGGTTTCGGAAATGCTGGGCCAGAGCGTTATTTTGGTGGTCAACCGGGTGGCGCTCTACCGATTTTTAGCAAGCCTCGCCTTCACTGGCGTCTCCTATGTCATCACCGCCCTGATCTGGGGGCTCAGTGTTTTTGCAGCGGCGCCGCTGACCCGTGTCGGCATGCTCGGCCCGGAAGATATCGCCGCCGTCACCGGCGTCGTCGCCCTCGCATTTGCGCCGCGGCTGTTCGGGGTGTTTTCCATTGCCCCCTATTTTGGCGCCGCGCTCGGGAATTTCCTTGAAGTCTGGTCGATGGCGCTGGTGATATTTGGTCTGCGCGTCGGACTTGAATTGCCGCTCGGCGCGGCGGTGTTCTGCGGCGGCGCCGGTTGGCTGGTCTCTTACGGGCTGCGCAGTTTTGTCGGCCATGCGCTGGCGGCCCCGCTCGGGCGCTTGCGCGTCCTGGTGAGCGGCTCACCGCTGGACCGCACGCCGCAGCAAATCATTGACGATCTGATGCGCAGGCTGATGGATGAGACAAAACCATGATTTCAACAATCTTGATCATTGCCATCTCACTCGCCATTCTGGCGCTCCTGGTCACCGCCGCGCTCTCGCCGATTGAGACTTTGAGCTGGTGGGCGGGCTGGACCGAAACCGAAATTGAACAGAACGGCGCATCCTGCATCGCCGACAGGCCATGCGCCCATCCTGCCGACTGCCAGCCGAAGTCGGCTTATATTGTCTACCTCTCCGGCATCTCATCACTATCCGGCCGCTTCCTCATCCCGCGGGAAAAGGTCTTTGTGAAGGGCCTTGCCCAGCACTTTCCCGATGCGGCGGTAATCGATGACGTCTTTCCTTATTCGCCGGCGGGCGTGGCGCTGCTCGCCAGCACGCGGTTGCTGGACCGGGTCTGGCGGTTCGTACAGCGGATAAAACTCGAAGGCCGCGCGACGGTGCTCTCTTTGCTGATCCATATGCGCAATGTTTTCCAGGTAATGATTTCCGCCGACCATCGCTATGGTCCAATTTTCAATCATGGCGCAGCGCGCGTGATTGAAGAAGCGCTCGCGCGCGCTGGCTACCGGCAGGGCTCGGGCGCGCCAGTGATTATCATTGGCTATAGCGGCGGCGGGCAAATCGCCGTTGGCGCGGCGGCGTTTTTGAAATTACATCTGCAAGCGCCGATTGACGTTATCGCCATTGGCGGCGTTATCGCCTCTGACCCAGGGCTGCATTTCGTCAGGCGGCTGCATTATGTTTTCGCCGACCACGATAATATCCAGAAAGTCGGCGCGGTGATGTTCCCCGAACGCTGGGCGGCGATGGCGCATTCGGAATGGAACATCGCAAAACGCCAAGGCCGCATCAGCTTTCACAAGATAAGCCGTATGTTCCACGCCGGCGCCCGCGGCTATTTCGGACTGGTGAAATTTGACGGCGTCACCAACAACCAGCGCACACTGAAGATGGTGGTCGATATTCTTTCTATAACGCTCACACAGGCTCGAGCCGGCGACAACACGCCGGCTATGTCTCAAGCCCAGCCTTCAACAGTTCCACAACCCTGAGCCGCGCCTCCGGCAATGGCTTGTCGGCGAGGTGCAATATCCGGGTTTCAATAAAATATCCGGTGGTTTTGAGCCCATCGAGCACATCTTCAAGGCTCGCCTCAGCGCTTTGCCCGCGCAGGAATCCCGGCAGCGGCAGCATTTTATCCTTATACGGTTCACCTGCTTCCGCTGAGACGGCGCAAGCCGAGCGCGGCGACACATAGATGAGATTGTCGCGCACGCCGGTCGAAGCGCAGCGGTCAAGCGTCAGGCCAAAGCCGAGTTCCGCCAACAGCCCCAGCTCCCAGCGCGCCATCAGCGCTGGCCAGAGATCAATCTCGTCAAGATTGTCAAGCAACACTGCCATCGCCGTATAGGCGCGCGCATGCGCCTCGCGCTCCGGCAAAGTCGCCAGCGCCAGCGCACAAGCCGCAGACAGCCCCGCCAGCGACAACCGGTCCTGCATCGCCTCACCGGCGCGCGCGCGTTCCATTTCGAGTGAGAAGTGGCCGAGCGAATCCTCGCCGCGCCCCTTCCAGTCAACCTTGACCTCATTGCCCGGCTGCAAAACGGGCCGCATCCGCTTGCCCTGCCCGCCATAAACAAGCCCCGCCCAGCGCCCGTGCTGTTCGGTGAAGAGATTCACTATCGCCGCAGTTTCTCCGTGCGGTCGCGCGTCGAGAATGATGCCTTGGTCGGTGAAGTTCATTGGCGGATTGTGGCGAGGCCAGCAGCCGAGTCAATGACCACTATTCGCCAATCCTTGCCGTCGCGCAACACTCGGCTTAAGGCCAAGGCAGCTGTTGTCGCGCCCGATTTCGACGCGATGTATAATCATGCTGTAATAACAAAAAGGGGTCGAGCCGGTGCTTGATGAAGACAGCGATGCATATTTCGGGAAGCCAAGATTAAGGCGCGTGATCTCGGGCCCGCTGTTGGTTTTCTATGGCCTCGGCACGATGCTTGGCGCCGGAATTTATGCGTTGATTGGCGAAGTGGCCGGTGCGGCGGGCATTTATGCGCCACTGGCATTCCTGTTTGCCGCAGTTATTGCTGGTTTGACAGGCGTAAGCTTCGCGGAACTCTCCGCCCGGTTCCCAAAATCGGCCGGTGAGGCAGTTTATGTTTCCGCCAGTTTCAACAGCGAGCGGTTGTCTTTGTTCGTTGGCCTAATGATCGTCGCGTCGGGCATCGTTTCATCGGGTGTTATGTTCCGGGGGTTTGCCGGCTACGCCGGCGAGATACTCGCTTTTCCCACTTGGCTTGGGTTCCTTT
>JAJFGE010000169.1 GCA_021776295.1 Hyphococcus sp. | reverse complement strand
CCGTTAGGACAACATTCCCCGGGGCCTTATCTCTTCTATCGGGAGCTGCCTCTGGTCTGGACCCTGGTCCTAATTATGCGGCGCCCACCTGTACCTTAGGGTCCAGGGCGAACAAAAGTCCGACGGCCGGGGCGGCGTTTTTTCTTTGTATTATGAGCACGCCCATGCTGCCGCCAATTGCCATGACATCCAGTCCGAAACAGATCCTGCGTGCGCGCATGAAGGGGACACGCCGCGCGGCTGCTCGCGCGCGGCCCGATGCGGCGGAAAATGCCGCCCGCCACGCGGCGCGCAATTTCTTCAGCGCCATCGAGGTTCCTGATAGCGCCATTGTCTCTTTATATTATCCGATCAAGGACGAGCTTGACACCGAACCGCTCGCCGCGGCGCTGGGTGAGCGCGCAATCACGATTGCGCTGCCGATTGTCGGCGCGAAAAACCAACCGCTCATTTTCCGCGCCTACCGGCCGGGCGACGAACTGGTCGCCGGCGCCTATGGCGAGCAGGTTCCGACCCAGGACGCCAGGCAAGTGCGCCCGACCATCATCATCGCGCCACTGCTTGCCTTCACGCGCGCCGGCGGGCGGCTCGGCTATGGCGGCGGCTATTACGACCGTACGCTGGAGGCTTTGCGCGCCAACGACAAGCCCGAGAGCGATATCCTCGCGGTCGGGTTTGGTTTTGGCGCGCAGGAAGTTGACGCGCTGCCCCTGGAGCCTTTAGACCAGCCGCTGGACTGGGTCGTCACCGAACGCGAAGCGTTCAAAACTTAATAACACGCGCGGCGATCCGCTGTCGGACTTGAAGATTATAGCCAATCGATGTGAATATTGTTTCCAAAAGACCGCGACCGCGGTCCGGCGCTACTGCGCCGCGCCCGCGCAGGCCCCCTCTTTCGGTAACGGGGCGTAGCAAGGATTAGCCGCGAGCGAAGACAAACGTTAGCGAAATCAATACTCATTGATTTCGCTATAGAAAGCGGGCCGGTTTTGCGTATTGGAGTTTTCGGCGACATTGTCGGTCGCAGCGGCCGTATGGCGTTTATTGAGCGCCTTGCCGGGCTGCGCCGCCGCTTCGCCCTCGATTTTGTGATCGTCAATGTGGAAAATGCCGCCGGCGGCTTTGGCGTCACGCCGCGCATTTGCGAGCAACTATTTGACGCCGGGGCCGATGTTTTAACCACCGGCAACCACGCCTTCGACCAGCGTTCCGACATTGATATTTTCAACACTGAGGCCCAACTGTTGCGGCCGGCGAATTTTCCGCCGTCCAATCCAGGGCGCGGCAGCGGCATGTATCAGGACCGCGAGGGTCGTAATGTTCTGATCATAAATATCCAGGGCCAGCACGGCATGGCGGCGATTGACGATCCGTTCGCAGAAGTTGACCGCCAGCTTGAGGGCGTGAAGCTGGGGCGCGAGGCCGATGCGGTGATTGTCGATTTTCACGCCGAGGCGACGTCGGAGAAAAATGCCATGGGCCACCATCTCGATGGCCGCGTCAGCCTGGTTGTCGGCACCCATACTCATATTCCGACGGCGGATGACCAAATTCTGTCCGGCGGAACCGGATATATCACCGATCTTGGCATGTGCGGCGATTATGACAGCGTCATCGGTATGGAAAAATCAGAGCCGCTCCGGCGCTTCGTGACTAAGCTATCTGAAGGACGGTTCAATCCAGCGGCAGGCCCGGCGACGGTTTGCGGCGTCATCGTCGAGACCGATCCGGCGAGTGGGCTTGCGGTCTCATTTCATCCCTTACGCGTCGGCGGACGCTTGCGTGAACAAACACCCGCCGATGATTAGTACCAATGGTCAAAAAGAATGACCATTGGGCGTTCAAGCGCCACGCAGGCTTACGCGTCATAAGGCGCGGCGGCCAACGACACGCAAAATGGGCGGCCTTGCCAAAGCACAAAATGAAGAACTCATATTGTGCTTTGGTATCATCACATCACGCCCGATTATCGAGCTGCGCGCGCACCGCGCGTCGCCCCTTCAGCGTTGTGCGATAAGGCCCGCCGTTTGATGACGCCACCAGGCGCCGGGTTTTCAGTTTTTTAAAAACCCCGAGACTACAATCGGCCAGCGTCCACCCCTCCCGGCTAACGCAATTGACCGCAATAACCTTACCCTTGTCGTCTTTTTCAACGACGATGCCCCCGCCGCGCGCAAGCACATGGAGCGTACGTTGCTCCGCCTTCGAAATATTCATTGGAAATGTCCGTATGCATTCGTAAAACCGGACGCGCAAAAACCATCAGGCCAGCACGCCGTCTAAGTCGGTTTAGCGAATGACAATCTCAGACATAAATCTCTCTTCGACGGCGTTACTACCCGAATGCCCATATGTGGCCTAGGACAAAAACGTCACACCCTGGTTGAATTACCGCACATAGGACGCGCCGTTGATGTCGAAGGTGGCGCCGGTTGCTGATGGGCTGGCGCCGGATAATAAAAACACTATCATCGCGCCAACCTCCTCCGGTTTGGCGACGCGGCCGAGGGGGATTTCCGCTTCCGCCGCCTTGCGGTCGGCAATATCTTGCGGCGCCATGCGGGTCTCAACCCAGCCGGGCGCGATTGCATAAAGCAGGATGTTCTCGCCCGCCAATCCCCGCGCCCAAGTCTTGGTCATCGCCAGAACCGCGCCTTTCGAGGCTGCATAAGCGGCGTTTTCAACCCCGTCGCCGCGATGGCCGGCGCGGCTGGCGAGATTGACGATGGTCCCGCCTTCCGCGCCAATCCCATTGTTGTGGTCGCGAAAATGCGCAATGGCGGCGCGGCAAATATCGGCCGGCGCCTGAACATTAACCGCCAGGGTTTGCGCCCAGCCGTCATTCCAGGCGTCCATGGCGCTGCTCAGCGGCGAGGGAGTGAACATTCCCGCATTATTGACGACGCCGTCAATGCGGTCTGTGCGCGCCAGCGCCATGTCAAATAGCTTAAAGCCGGCGCCGGGTTGCGACAGATCTGCGTAAAGAAAATCATCCGCTGACTGGCCAACCGCCTTGGCGGCCTGCCCGGAGGACTCTGATTTCCTGCCCGCATGAAGCAAAACATTAGCGCCCGCCTCATGACAAAGCCGCGCCGTCGCAGCGCCAATGCCGCGCGCCGCGCCGGTGACCAATATCGTTTTATCTTTCAGGAGCACTTGGGCGTTACCCTCAGCTGTTTAAATAAATTGGCGTAAAAGGCGTCGGCGTTGACGCTGGCGCATCTTCTCCCCGGATTTGCCGCAATAGCGTGTAGTGGTCCGGCAGCTTGGCCATTAAATCTTTGGTTTTTTGCCGGCGCATATCGAGATATTGGCGCCAGTTCGCCTCGGAAAATACCGACGTAGCGGCATATTCACGGCCCTTATAAAACTGCTTACCCATCAATGCCGAGCGATAAGAGGATGGTGAGAAGAAGGTCATCGTCCGCAGATCAAGATCACCCGGCATGTTCGCGCGCCACAGCTCCAGGTTTTCTGCAAGCCGCGGTGGAATTTCCATATCATTACGAACCGCGCGCCAATAGGGCGTATCCTCACGATTGCTGATGCAAAACAACAGCGCGATGAAATCGACAATCTCGTCGTAAAAATTGTTGATTAACCCATTATAGCGCTTGATGACCGCCGGGTTGAAATCGCTGTCGGGAAAATATCCAAACAGCCATTGCAGCTGAACCTGAACCGAATAAATCGCCGTGGCTTCCAACGGCTCGACAAAGCCACTGGACAGCCCCAGCGCCAGGCAGTTCTTGATCCATGCCCGGCGCACCTTTCCGATACGCATACGGATAATGCGCGGCTCAATATCCTGCCCGACATCGCCGATATGAGCCTTGAACTCGTCAATCGCCTCGTCGTCTGAAATAAACTTGCTGGAATAAATATAACCTGATCCCACCCGGTTAAACAGCGGCACACGAAAAGCCCAGCCTGCATTCATGCCGGTGGCGCGTGAAGTCGGTTCAATCCGGGTCGGGTCTTTATACGGTATTTGCGCAACCGCAGCGCGGTCGTTCAACAAATATTTGTCATAAGGGTCGAACGGTTCTTTCAACGTTTTGCCGATGATGATGCTGGCAAATCCGGTCGCATCAATAACAAACTCAATCGGGTGGGCGCCGTTCTTGCGCAATATCAGTTCTGAGACAAAACCGCGATCATCAAGGTGCACTTCATTCACATGATCGATGATTTGCTTGACGCCGAGCTCTTTGCCGCGCTCCATCAGCATTTTGGCGAGTTCGATAGCGTCCATATGATATGAGTACGGAATTTCTGACTTGTAATCGCCGCCGCCAAGCAGGCGCGGGCCTTTATGGGCGCGGATAATATCGGGGCAAACCGACATCGCGTCGGTAAAGCCTTCGTCAATCGGCCCGCCGCCGCGATGCATGCCATAGGATGCAAAAAGCGAGGCCGGATTGAGGCCGTGAATATCGGATTGCGAGAAAAATGGATTGACCCATGAAACCGGCTTGCCGGCCTCATCGACATCCCAATTGGCGAACCACCCACTCAGTTTGAACGTTGCATTGCAGCGCTTGATGAATTCAGACTCATTAATGCCAATAAGCCGTAACAGATCGCTCATCGGCCGGGCGGTCGATTCGCCGACGCCGATAATGCCGACATCAGGGCTTTCAATCAGGGTGATCGAAAGACTGCCAGTCTTTACGCGTTGTTCAAATAACCGCGCCAGATAGGACGCGGCAAGCCATCCTGACGTACCGCCGCCGACGACTGTAATATTGCTTATGGGCTTGGCCATAACCACCCTCTCTCCCGAATGCAATCTGATGAGGAAAATGCCCCAATCGCGCCACTGACGCCAGCCGGGCTTTGCAGATTTGTCCGGCAGTAAGGAGAATTTATCAAAACCCTGGCTCTTGCCTCGCACGGCTCGTCCGCGCTAAACGCGCCATTGCGATCAATGAAGCGACTATACAGAGCGTCGTGGCCGGGCTTTGCGCTGGCCGATAAAATTCGAGGGCAAGGATGGCCGGACACAGTAAATGGGCGAATATACAACACCGCAAGGGCCGCCAGGACGCCAAGCGCTCGAAAATGTTCTCCAAGCTATCGAAGGAAATAACCATCGCCGCCAAAATGGGCGCGCCGGACCCGGAATTTAATCCGCGCCTGCGCCTGGCTATTCAGGCCGCCAAAGGCCAGTCGATGCCGAAGGACAATATTGAACGGGCGGTCAAAAAGTCCGCTTTAGCGGACGAGGCCAGTTTTGAAGAAATCCGCTATGAGGGTTTTGGCCCCGCCGGCGTCGGCGTCATCGTCGAAGCGTTGACCGACAACCGCAACCGCGCGGCGAGTGAAGTGCGCTCAACCTTCTCCAAGAACGGCGGTAATCTCGGCGAGACCGGCTCGGTCTCGTTCATGTTTGACCTTGTCGGCTATATTGAATTTGCCGCCGATGCGGGCTCGGAAGACGATATGCTTGAAGCCGCGATCGACGCTGGCGCCGATGATGTTGTCTCCTCCGACGACATGCACGAAATCTATTGCGCGTTTGACCAGCTAGAGGAGGTCGCAGCAGCACTGGAAAGGCGCTTCGGCGAACCGCAATCGGCCAAGCCGGTATGGAAGCCGCAAAATACAATTGCCGTCGAAGGCGACAAAGCCGCGACGCTTATCAAACTGATCACCGCACTTGACGATTGCGATGACGTTCAAAATGTTTATGCGAATTTTGAAATTTCTGATGAAGAAATGGAACGCCTCGCCGGCTAAGCGCGCGCACGCATTTGCTCCACAGCCTTGCCCGCCCAACGCTCAATCGCCTGATCGAGTTTTTCCTTGCTTATGGGCTTGGAAAGATAATCATCCATACCGGACTCACGGCTACGCTCAACATCGGCGGCCATCACATGGGCGGTGAGGCAGACGATTGGCGTCGGCGCGCGCTGAGCGCCATGTTCAAGCGCCCGGATCGCACGCGTCACCTCATACCCGTCCATCTCTGGCATCGAGACATCCATCAAAATGATGTCAAACCCGTCCGGATCGGCTTCATATAGGCGCAAAGCTTCAAGGCCGTTATCGGCGATCGCCAGGTCATAGAGATTGGCGTCGAGCATATGTTTGACGACAAGCTGGTTGACCTCATTGTCTTCGGCCAGAAGAATTTTGACCTTATCGGCGTCGTTGGCGCACTCACCCATATCATCTGATTCAACGCTGATATCAGCGCCGTCTTCTTCAAAGCTGATATCAGCGCCGTCTTCTTCAAAGCTGATATCGGCGTCGCTGGTTTGCAAAATACCGGCGATAGTTTCAAAAATCATCGCCGCACGCGCAGGCTTGACCAGATAGCCGTCAACCCCAAGCTCACGGAAGCGCCGAGCATCGCCCTTGTGATCAACTGAAGTCAGCACAATCAAAGCCACTTTGTTAATGGCGGCGTCATTCTTGATCCGCTGGACCAGTTCCTCGCCATCCATTTCCGGCATAAAGAAATCGAGAATGGCGATCGCATAAGGCTCGTTTTTGACCGCCGCCATACGCATCTTAAGCAGCGCGTCTTCGCCGCTTGAGGCCGCATCCGACGAAAACCCCCAGGCGGCGAGTTGTTCGGTGACGATTTGACGATTGACGTCGATGTCATCGACCACGAGCACACGCTGGCCATCAGGATTGAACACTGCCTGCCAGACAATTTCCTCATCGTCGCGCGTCGGCAAGGTCAGCTCAACCCAGAAGGTCGATCCTTCTCCCACCTTTGAGGTTACGCCGATCTTGCCGCCCATCGCTTCAACCAGACGCTTTGAAATCGACAGACCAAGGCCGGTGCCGCCGAATTTTCTCGTCGTCGAAGAATCCGCCTGCTGGAACGGGTTGAAAATCTGACCTGCGACAACGGCGTCAATGCCGATGCCGGTGTCAGTGACTTCGATGCGGATCGAGGCTTGCTCTTCGGTATAGTCGCCGGACACATTAATCAACACATAACCGGCTTGCGTAAACTTAACTGCGTTGCCGACAAGATTGGTAATCACCTGGCGAAGACGTCCGCCATCCCCTAACAGATTGACCGGCAAATCCGGCTGGCAACGAACGATAATTTCGATCTGTTTTTCTTGCGCACGCGCCGCCACTAGTGCGGCGACATCTTCGACCGAAGCGCGCAAATCAAACGATACGGTTTCAAGTTCAAGTTTGCCGGCTTCGATTTTTGAAAAATCAAGAATGTCGTTGATGATCGTCAAGAGCGCCGCGCCGGATTTGTGTATCGTATCGGCAAAGACCTGCTGACGGTTGTCGAGTTTGGTGGCGGCAAGCAGTTCGGCCATGCCTAAGACGCCATTCATTGGGGTACGGATTTCATGGCTCATATTGGCGAGGAACATGGATTTGGCCTCTGACGCCTTTTCCGCAGCGACCCGTGCGCTTTCAAGCTCTTCAATCAGCGCGGAGCGTTCGCGGTCGGCGCGATTGAGTTGTTGCTGAGACATGTAGCCAAACATCAAAACATAATACATGCTCGCGATCAGGAGCGGCGTCGCGGCGAGCATCGGCACGAACATGCTCGTTCCGAAGAAAATCACAACGCATACACAATAGGCCGCCATATATGGCGCCGTGACGATGAGTGCATTTGTCGGGGTCGAACGAAATTGCGAGATCGCAAGCATGATGCCATTGACGATCAAGAACATCGCCGCGGCAAGACCAAAAGGATGCCCGGATAGAACGGCGATAACCGGTGAGGCTGCCCAGAATGCGCATGAGCCCATCGCCACGAATGCATATTTGCGATGGTGCGGATCGGCTGTCTGCGATTGGCCGTCGCGCATCCTCTTTTCGATATGCGATCGGGCCAGGCCAGCGGCCATGGTTAACACATACCAGATCACGACCGTCGCAAAGTCGACAATCGTTAACAACATTAACGCCCATGATGAAATGTGGAGATAGCGTGAGGCCTGCGTCGTCAGAATGATCTTCAAAGACGCAGCGATCCCATCGTCTTCCTGATAGCCGCCGCCGCGGTCTTTTTTCTCAGCAAGCTCGTTCACGACCACACCCCTCGGGAAGGATATTCCCGTCGCTGAAACGATAGCGGCTCGGTGTTAAATCATTGTTGATTGTGGCTTACGGCGGGTTGAAGCGCTGAATTTCCCACAAGCCGGCGTGAGCATTAATTTTCTTTTATTTACAATGGGTTATGCGTGACCCTCTTTGCCGTAGTCACGGTTCAACTGAAATACCCAACCACTCGTCGCAAATCCGCAGCAAAACCTCACCAGATTCTGGGGGGCTGTGTAATATGTAGCAGCAACTCTAAATAAAGCCGCAGCAAATACAGTTGACGGCATTTTTGCTGACGGCATTTTTGCAAGCGGGGATTGATGCAAATTACGTGGCCGGCATGTCTCATGGTTTTACTGACGCCGGCGATTGCCTCGGCGCAGCAAAGCCCTGCGACCCTCGCCGACGCCCCAGCGGCGACGTCCTCTGCACGCGATTTTGACAATTACACGCCACGGATTTCCGCGGCGCCCATATCGCGGCAGGACGCGCCGGTGATCGATGGCGACCTGTCCGATCCCGCCTGGCGTAATGCCTCGGTCATTGAAGAATTCTACCAGGTCGACCCGGTTGAGGGCGCCGCGCCCAGCCAGCCGACGCGCGCATACATCATGTATGATAGCAAAACCCTTTACGTCGCTGTTTACGCCTATGATACAGAGCCCGACCGGATACGCCGCTCGCAATTGCAGCGTGATCCAGCCTTGCAGGACGATGACGGCATCAGAGTGTTGATCGATAGTTTCGGCAGCTTTCGCGATAGTTATTTTTTTGGCGTCAACCCGAATGGCGCCAGGAGCGACGCGCTCACCGAGAATAATGGTTCCTTCAATGATCAATGGAACACGATCTGGCGCGCCAAGGCCAAAGTTGTGGATGATGGCTGGATCGCCGAATTCGCCATTCCGTTTCAGTCCATTTCATTCGACCCGGCGCTGGATGAATGGAACCTGCAAATCATCCGCACAATCCGCCGAGATAATGAAGAAATCCGCTGGTCCAATATCGATCAATCAAGAAATAGGATCGACTTGACTAATCCCGGCAGGCTGTCCGGCATTAGCGACATCGATAACGGCATCGGCCTTGAGGTGCAGGCATTCGCGACCGGCGCCGTGGCGCATGACTGGACGCTTGATGAAACCGATTATGCATTCGATCCAAGCGGCAATGTGTTTTATAAAATCACGCCCTCACTCACAGGATCGTTGACTTTTAACACCGACTTTTCCGATACGGCGCTAGATAGCCGTCAAGTCAATACTGGACGCTTCTCGTTGTTTTTCCCAGAAACCCGGGATTTCTTTTTACAGGATGCGGCTGTATTTGAATTTGGCGGGCGTATTTTTAGCTCCGGACCGTCGAACGGTCTGCCCTTTTTCTCCCGCAACATTGGCATTGTTAGCGGCCAACCTGTTGACATTATCGCCGGCGCCAAGCTTAGCGGCAAGCTTGGTCCTGCCAATGTGGGAATAATTTCAACCCGCACCGGCGCTGCCGATGGTTTGAATGTTGATGGTCAGTATCTTTCCGCCGCGCGCGTTTCCGTTCCTGTATTATCAGAATCCAAACTGGGCCTGGTTCTAACCAATGGCGATCCTACAGGTGAAAGTAATAATACCGTCGCCGGAATCGATTTCCAGTATAAGAAATCAAACCTGTTCGGCCAGGGAACGCTGACAGCCGACTTCGCCCATGTCCGCAGCTATGACGAAGCCGGAAACGACACAATGACAGTCGGCCATATCGCATACAGAAGCCAAACCTGGAATGGAAATTTGCGCTTGCGGGACATCGGCGACAACTACTCGCCAAAGCTCGGTTTTATTAACCGTCCGGGCATTAAGCGACTTAACGGCAATATGTGGCGCGCTTATCGGCCCAATAAGAAGTTGTTGCGATATGCGGAGACCGGCGTTTTCGGCAATTTGATTACAGATCAATCCGGAGCGCGCCAAGACGAAGTCTATGGCGGATGGGTATTTTTACAAAACAATCCCGGCGATTCAATAAACGTGGAGCACCAGCACAGGACCGAGCGTATAAACCAGCCGTTCAACATTGCTGGCGAGATTCCGGTTAATCCCGGCGACTATCGGTGGAATCGTTACTCAATCAACACTGACACGTCACGGGCGCGGCGTCTCGGGGTTAGTTTCGATATCAGTTGGGGTGGCGTGTATGACGGCGAACTTGTTGAAATCGGCGCTGATATCGATTTCAGACCATCAAAACATTTCGAACTGTCAGCCGGGTATGATCTCTTAAAATTTGAACTCCCGACAGGAGAAATCGACATTCATATTGCCTCAATCAACTCTACAATCGCCTTCACCCCCGACATGTCCATAAAAACTGAAATTCAGTATGATAATATTTCAGAAGCTTTCACCTATTTCAGCCGTTTTACCTGGGAGCCGGTTCCCGAACGTGAAATATTCCTCTCCTTCGGTCACACCGCCCTCATCGGCCGTGAAAATTTTCCGCGCGATTTCACCTCCCTCGGCTCCAGCCTGGCGCTGCGCCTCGGCCACAAGTTTCGGTTGTAGCTCGCCCTATCCCGCCTTGTCAGTTTGCGCCCGCCCTGCTACAGCGCCGGGCCACCACAGCACAAAGGCGTATAATGAAAATCAACGGTAATGAGATCCGGCCCGGCAATATTGTTCAGCATCAAGATAGCTTGTGGATTGCGGTCAAAACCAATGCTGTCAAACCTGGCAAGGGCCCAGCCTATAACCAGGTTGAGTTGAAAAACCTCATCAATGGATCAAAGCTGAACGAACGCTTTCGCTCTTCGGAAACCGTTGAACGGGTGCGCCTTGAGCAAAAAGATCATACCTATCTGTACGCCGAAGGCGACCTTCTGGTGTTTATGGATGCCGAGACCTATGAACAAATCCACATCGCCAAGGACCTGATCGGCGAGCGGGTTGCATTTTTGCAGGACGGCATGCAGGTCGTCGTTGAAAGCCATGAGGGCCGCGCGATCGGCGTTCAGATGCCCGAACACGCAACCCTTGCGATCACCGAAACCGAGCCAACGGTTAAAGGCCAGACCGCATCGTCTTCGTTCAAACCAGCGATCATCGAAAATGGTCTGCGGGTGTTGGTGCCGCCTTATATCAGTGTCGGGGAAAAAATCGTCGTCAATACGACGACGCTTGAATACGTAAAACGAGCGGAGTAAGCGACGGGCCTGACCGCAATCGCGACTACACTATTGGATATCAATAAGCTCTGACGGCTTGGCCAGCGTCTCCAAGTCTTTGATATTCTGAAGGTCGATCTTTGGGCCATCAACCTTAACGCCATAGGGCTTGAGGGTTGAAAAAGCGCGCGAAAGATTTTCGGGCGTTATACCGAGCATTGACGCCAGGGTTCGTTTTTCGACCGGCAAAGTGAGCGTGTCGCCGCCCTGACGGCGATGCTGGACAAGGAGATAATTCGCCAACCGCTCAACACCGGTGCGCAGCTTGATGTTTTTATAGGCGCGCACGACACCGTGGTAACATGACGCCAGCTCAAGCACCGCTTTATGGGCAAATTCGCGATCTTCCAGCATGGCGGCGCGAACATTTTCCGCCGGTATCATCAAAATCTGCGACGACGTCAGGGTGCGCGCCGACATCTGATAGGCGCCATCGACCAGCGCGGATGCCAGAACAAAGGTCGCAACTGGTTTGATCAGCGTCATCGTGCCTTCACGGTTATTGGCGCTGGCAAAAAGCTCAACCTGGCCGTCGACCAGAATATGCAAAAAATCAGTCAGGTCGGCTTCAGAAAACAACATTACAGAGGCCGGAAACCGCTGCAAAAAACTGCCCGCCAGCATGGCTTCAAAATTCGCCTCAAGCATGCCGGAAAACAGCGGCAAAGCCCGAACGGTCTGCTTTTCTGAATCGCGCATGTAGGTCCTGCTATCGGGTCACTAACACGCCGCATATCGGCGGATTGCTTGATATTTGTCAAGTCTTCGATTGACGGCGGACAATTTGACCAGCGGCGGGTCGGAAATATTTATTTCTATAGTCTGCTTACAGATGAAGAGCCGCCATATGCGGCGGCGATCAATGATCAGGCCGGGTGACTATAAAGGATGCAATGCCCGCCATAGAGGCCAGGGCCATCGCCTTGAATATCGCCGGCGCGCCAGACACAACGATAACCACACCGGAAATCGTCATCATGGTGACGGCCATAAATTTCGCCTTCCGGGAAATCGCGCGGCGTTCACGCCAGGCAACAATGCCGGGGCCGAGCACCGGATGCGATACCAACCAATGTTCAAGCCGCGGAGAAGACCGCGCAAAACACGCCGCAGCCAGAATCAGCAACGGCACGCCAGGCAAAATCGGCAAAATAATTCCCGCAATACCGACCACAACCAGGGCCGCGCCAATAAGATTGAGCGCAAGACGCATATGCGGCGACAAGGGGCGGGAGGTTTTTGGACTTTGGGTTTCAGCATTCATTGGCGCAAATCTCCCCAGCGCTTTGCGCCGCAACCCTTGGTTCAGTCGTCAAACAACGCAAACAGTGTAGTTAGCCATCTATCTTCAACGCCTTAATAAACGCCTCTTGCGGAATCTCGACACGGCCGAATTGGCGCATCTTTTTCTTGCCGGCTTTTTGTTTATCGAGCAGCTTGCGCTTGCGCGTGGCGTCGCCGCCATAACATTTTGCGGTGACGTCCTTGCGCATTGCCGAGATGGTCTCGCGCGCGATCACCCGGCCGCCAAGCGCCGCCTGAATCGGGATTTTGAACATGTGCCGCGGGATCAGGTCTTTGAGTTTTTCGCACATCGCCCGCCCGCGGCCTTGCGCCTTGTCACGGTGAACAATGATGGACAGCGCATCTACCGGCTCTTCATTGACGAGTATTTGCATCTTCACCAACTCGCCGGCGCGATGGTCGGTGAGCTGATAGTCGAAACTGGCGTAACCTTTCGAGACTGATTTTAAACGATCGTAAAAATCGAACACCACCTCATTGAGCGGCAGTTCATAAACCACCATGGCGCGCGAGCCGGCATAGGTCAGGTCTTTCTGGATACCGCGGCGCTCCTCGCATAATTTCAAAATACTGCCGAGATATTCGTCCGGCGCCATAATTGTCGCCTTGATCCACGGCTCTTCAATATGATCGATGTAAACCGGGTCGGACATATCCGCCGGATTGTGCAACTGGGTGATCGAACCATCATTGAGGTGAATATCATAGACCACGCTTGGCGCCGTCGTAATCAGGTCGAGATTAAACTCACGCTCCAGCCGCTCGCGGATAATCTCCAGATGCAGCAGCCCCAAAAACCCGCAGCGAAACCCAAAGCCGAGGGCGGCAGACGTCTCCATCTCAAATTCAAAACTCGCATCGTTAAGCCGCAGCCTGCCCATCGCCTCACGCAACGTTTCGAAGTCGTTGGCGTCGACCGGGAACATGCCGCAAAATACCACCGGGACGGAGGGGTTAAATCCGGTGAGGGCTGCATCGGTCGGGCGCCGGTCATCCGTGATCGTGTCGCCGACCCGCGTATCGGCGACCTCTTTAATCGAGGCGGTGAGATAACCGATCTCCCCCGGACCCAGCGCATCGACCGGGGTTTTCTTTGGCGTTGAAACGCCCACCTGATCAACGCCATAGACCGCGTCCGCGCCCATCATGCGGATGCGCATTCCTTTTTTGAGCACACCGTCAATAATCCGTACCAGGACAACAACGCCGAGATAGGCGTCGTACCAGCTGTCCACCAAAAGCGCCTTTAACGGCGCCTCAGCGTCGCCCACCGGCGCCGGCAAGCGCGCAACGATGGCTTCAAGCACATCGGCGACGCCAACACCGGTCTTGGCGGAGATTTTAATGGCGTCGGATGCATCAATACCGATCACATCTTCGATTTGGGATTTGATGCGGTCAGGCTCCGCCGCCGGCAGGTCGATTTTGTTGAGCACCGGGACAATTTCGAGATCGAGGTCTATCGCCTGATAAACATTGGCGAGCGTTTGCGCCTCAACGCCCTGGCGTGCATCCACCCCCAGCAGCGCGCCCTCGCAGGCCGACAGGGAGCGCGAGACTTCATAGGTGAAATCGACATGGCCGGGCGTGTCTATGAGATTGAGGCAATAGGTCTCGCCATCCTGGGCCTTATAATCGAGGCGCACGGTCTGGGCTTTGATGGTGATGCCGCGCTCGCGCTCCAGATCCATCGAATCGAGCACCTGGTCTTTCATCTCACGGCTGGTCAGTCCGCCGGTGACCTGGATAAGCCGGTCGGCGAGCGTCGACTTGCCGTGGTCGATATGCGCGACAATCGAGAAATTACGGATATTTTTAAGCGGCGTCATGAAAAGGCAATCTGGCTACAAGTGCGAGGCGTATAGCCGTCGCGCACGCTGACCACAACCGCATGGGCGCTGCAATCAGAAAAGGCCCGGCTTGGCGAACCAAGACCGGGCCCATACTCACTGGGGTGGGGTAGTGACGTTTGAGCGTGATCAGGAAAAGTGGGTACCGGTTTTCCGGTTCGGTCACGCGACCAATAAAAAACTAGAGTGGGATCTGATGATCCTGCTCTACGCGCGCGCTTTCAACGCATCACGAATCTCTTCGAGCAGCACCTCAGAGCGCGGCGGCGCCGGCGGTTCGGCAGGGGCTGCTGCTTCTTTTTTCTTGAGCGTATTCATTGCCTTCACCAGCATGAACACCGCCCAGGCGACAATCACGAAGGAAATGACATTGTTGATGAAAAGACCGTAATTCAACGTTACCGCCTCTGCATCGGCCGTCGCCGCTTTCAACGTCAGGGCCAAACTTGAAAAATCGAGCCCGCCCATCAATACGCCAATCGGCGGCATGATGATGTCGCTGACCAGCGACTTAACGATAGTGCCAAAGGCGCCGCCGATGATGATGCCGACCGCCATATCGACAACATTGCCCTTGACGGCGAAATCCTGAAATTCTTTGAGCATGCCCATAAAGTTGTCCCTTCTGTGGAATGCGCCGCCCCCAACGCTCGCTAGAGGATTTGCGAATCACATTCCGGCGGGACGCTAGTCTGATTTGCCGGGGCGGCAAACAGGGAAAAGCTCTAATGGGACAATGGGGATGGCGGAAAAAAGCGGTGCTTAATAAACCGTGAGGATATCTTTCAGCGGTTTTTTGATCAGCGCATGGTCGGTAATTTCAGCATCGGCGGCGGGCTTGCCTGTGACAATCAGCAAATAGGGTTTTTCCGTAGCCGGACGGTCGAGCACATCATTGAGGAAGCTCATCGGCTTGGGCGTATGGGTCAATGTCGCCAGCCCCGCATGATGCAGCGCCGCCAGCAAAAACCCGCAAGCAATGCCGACGCTTTCATTGATGTAGTAATTCTTCTTGTCCATGCCGGCTTTCTCGCCGCCGCGACGTTGCGCAAACACCGCGATCAGCCAGGGCGCGATTTCCAAAAACGGCTTGTCGGCGTCAGTGCCCAAAGGGTCCAGCGCATCGAGCCATTCCTCACCGGCGCGGCCGTCATAAAAAGCGCGCTCTTCCTCCTCGGCGGCGGCGCGGATTTTGGATTTCATCGCCGCATCGCCAACCAGACAAAAATGCCATGGCTGATGATTGGCGCCGGAGGGCGCACGGCCAGCGGCGGCGATGCAATGTTCGATAATGTCTTGCGGAACCGGATCGGCCACAAACGCGCGCACCGTATGACGGCGCTTGATCTCATCAAAAAACGCCGCCGCACGCTGCGCCATATCGTCATCGCCGCGGTCGGTATAATCGCCGAGGTCAGAAAGCAACGTGAATTTTTGGCGGTCATTCATCATCGCCGTAGCGATCATGCGCGTCTTTGACCTGCGTGCGTTTGCCAAACAGCGCATCCGCCTCATCAAAGAATAAATTGACGCCAGATGAACGCGTCTCCTCGTCAATCTCACGATATTCAAAACTGTTTTCGTCAGAAGCCTTCCCGTCCTTGCCGACATTTACCGACGTCACGCGGATGACATCGCCGTCAACCATGAAGGTAGACCGCACCTCTGCAAATTGTGGTTGCCCGATCACCTTTTCGACCGCAATAAATCCGTTGTCGGCGGGCATAATCTCTCCGGTGGAGTGAAAGCCCGCCGTCGTGAAGTAATGGAAAATATATTTCTTTGCGCCTTCATCGTAGAAATAGATCGTCCGGCCGCCATAGGAATGGCCTTCGATCTTGTGCGTTGATTGGAAAGCACGGCCGCCAAGAATGAAATCCCAACGGACAAAATCGACAATCGGCGCGCCGTCAGGCCCGGCCCCCTCGCCGCGCAAAACCTTGCCGTCGAGCGGTGCAAAGATTTGCATCGGCGCATAGGCCGGCGAGGCGGTGCGGGTTTCAGCGTTGGCGCCAGCAACGGTTGCGCTTGCCGATGCAAAGCTCACAAGAGCCATTAAAAGAAATACTCTCATCCCACACCATCCTTTGAATTTTTCATAACATACCCAAGGCCAAAGCGGCACATTCGTAAATAGCTAGCGCCGCCCGAACAATCGTTCAATGTCGGCGAGCTTTAGCTCCACATAAGTCGGGCGGCCATGGTTGCACTGGCCGGAATGCGGCGTCGCCTCCATCTGGCGCAACAGCGCGTTCATTTCATCGCCATTGAGCCGCCGGCCAGCGCGCACTGAGCCATGACACGCCATTGACGAGCACACCTCTTCAAGCCGCTCCTTCAGAGCAAGGCCGTCGCCAAACTCGGCGATATCTTCGCTGAGCGCGCGAACCAGCCCTTTAATATCCACCTCGCCCAGCATCGCCGGGGTCTCGCGCACCATTATCGCATCCTCGCCGAAGCGCTCCATGAGCAGGCCGAGCGCGGCAAATTCTTCAAATCGCGGCGCCAGCCGGTCGATCTCCGCGACCTCCATTTCAACAATTTCCGGGATCAACAATCCCTGACGCGCAATACCGCCTTCTTCCAGCGCCTGTTTCATGCGTTCATAAACCAGACGCTCATGGGCTGCATGCTGATCAACAATGATCAGCCCGTCTGCGGTTTGTGTGACAATATAGGTTTCATGAAGTTGCGCGCGCGCCGCGCCCAACGGGTGTTGGTCAGACGGGTGTTGGTCAGACGGGTGTTCGTCAGACGGGTGTTCGTCAGACGGGGCTGCATCGTTAGACATCGGCTCGGCGCGGGCGCTGGGGGGGCCGACATTGTCAAACCCTGACTGGCGTTCGGCGAGGCCGCCTTCGGAAACATGCCCCTCTGGCGCATAGATATCGCGGGCATAAGGGTTTGCTGTTTGCGGTCGGTAGCCGCCCTGAAACGGCCCTGCTCCGCCGGGGCTGGCCTTGCCGAGCGCATAGGCGCTGGTCGTTGTCGAGGCGCGATGGCCGGCCTCCGCCAGCGCATGACGCAACGCCCCGATCAGCAGACCGCGCACGCTGCCGGCGTCGCGAAAGCGCACTTCGGTTTTCGCCGGATGGACGTTGATATCGACCAGCGCCGGGGGAATTTCTAAAAACAGCGCCACCGCGGGATGGCGCCCACGGGCCAGAAAGTCCGCATAAGCGCCGCGCACCGCCCCGACGATCAACTTGTCGCGCACAGGCCGTCCGTTCACGAATAAATATTGCTTGTCCGGCAGGCCGCGATTATAGGTTGGCAGTCCGGCAAACCCGGTGACGCGAACACCGTCGCGGGTCGCATCAATCGTCAGTGCGTTTTCAGAAAAATCCTTGCTCATAATCGCCGCAAGTCGGCGCAACCGTCCGGCCTCGCCTTTGGTCTCCGCCGCGAGGTTTAAAGAACGCCGGCCGCCAGATGTCAGCGTGAATGCAATTTCCTCGCGCGCCATCGCCAGGCGGCGCAAAACATCGCCAACCGCCGTCGCCTCCGCCTGATCCGACTTCAAGAATTTCAGCCGCGCCGGTGTTGCGTAGAATAAATCACACACTTCAACGCGCGCTCCATGGCCGCCAAAACCGGCCGGGCGCGGCCCGGAAACATCGCCGCCCTCAACGCGCAACTGCCACGCATCGGCGGCGGCGCTGGGCTCCGATTTCACCCGCGAGGTGACAGACAGCCGCGCCACCGCGCCGATTGACGGCAGCGCCTCGCCGCGAAACCCCATCGTCGCAATGTTCATCAGATCATAGTCGCCGCCGGCGCCAGGCATCAGCTTCGAGGTTGCATGGCGCTCGACCGCCAGCGCCAAATCCTCCGCGCTCATGCCGCAGCCATCGTCGGTGACGACGAGACGCGTCTTGCCGCCATGGTCGATTTCAACATCGATGCGCAAAGCGCCCGCATCAATCGCGTTTTCAACCAGCTCTTTGACGGCCGAGGCGGGGCGCTCAACCACCTCGCCCGCGGCAATCCGATTGACCGCGCCAGGCGGCAGCCGCCGGATCAAGCTGGCGCCAGAACCAGCTTCAGGCGCCGGGCTTAAGGAAGATGGGTCTGCGCGATGGGCCATAAATGATTATGCCGCCGACAGGGGTCGGAAGAAACCCGAAAAGCGAGCCTTAAGCCTGGACTTTAAAAAACCCCCGGCAGGTTCAGCGTTTTGGATTTCTTGATTTCAACTTCGCCGTCCTCGCCGATCACATTGACGATGCGTTCTTCGCGCTTGGCAAGCCACTCTGCGGCATCATCAACCCGCAGCGGCGCGGCTTTGTCATCGACACCGTCTTTGAGGAAATTCCAGAAGATAAGCTGGTTGGCGATACTGCGGTCTTTGTCGCCGCGCCCGCCATTTTCCGCATTCAACAGGTTGCGAATGTTGGGGTCGGCGGCAAAGGCGCCGGCTTTTTGCAGCAGCGCCTGCTCGCCAAGCGTCGGCGGCGCGGCGGAACGGTCCCCGAGCAGCACTTGTTGCGCGCGTTCAGACGGCGATAATTCCTGCGGTCGCGACTCGCCCGGACGCGGCGGGCGCAGCGCATAATCCGGCGGCACCACCAGCGGCGCCTTGGTCGCCACGGCGAATTCATCCGGCGCCTGTTTGCCGCCGCCAAGGGCTTTGCCGATACCGCAGCCGCCAGTCGCTAACGCCATGCCGGCGACGACAAGCGCCGCGCGCAGGGAAGTCTTTTTAATCATTGATCTTTCACTCCACACCGTTCGAGCGCCCCGCCCAAATCCGGTCTCAGTCGGCACTATATCCGCCTCTTTGCCCGGGCGCAAAGCCACTAGAGCATTTTATTCCGCTTTGCCCTCATGGCGGGTCAGCCAGGCGTCGAGAAGGAGTAAGGCGACGCCGATATTGATCGCCATATCGGCGACATTGAACACCCAGGGAAACATCAGCCCTGAAAAATCAAAGAAATCGACCACATAGCCATAGGCGATACGGTCATAAAGATTGCCGAGCGCGCCGCCGATAATCGAGGCGACGCCGGCGACGGCCGCCGGGCGCCGGAGCCGTCCCAGCCAGACCAACAGGCCAATGGCGACGCCGGTTGATATTATGGACAAGATAATGCGCGAGGCGAGACCGCCTGACAGCAAACCAAAACTGGCGCCGTAATTTTGCACATAGGTGAGATCGAAAATGCCGGAGATTTCGATTTTTCCGAGCGCCGGCAAGCGAATGATTTCAACGATCCAGTATTTCAGGAGCTGGTCGAGCAAGGCGACAACAAAAGCGGCGGCGAGGCCATAGCGAAAATAGGGGTTGGCGCGCGCCTCCCCCCACCAATCGCGCGCGCGCGCAAACACGCTTGTTTTTACAGGTCCGCTCATCGTTCAGCCTTTGTCATGAACGTCCACTGCATCGCCGCAACGCCGGCACAAATTGGCTTCGTTGCCGGCGACCTCCGGCAGGATGCGCCAGCAGCGGCGGCATTTTTCGCCTTCAGCGGCCCGGGGCGCAACCGCGACATCACTCGCCTCGCCCTCAAGCTGGAAGGCGCCGGCAGGCGCCACGGCTTCGCTCAGAACCGCGCCCGAGGTGATGAATAGCTCCGCCGCATCAAGCCCGTCATAGGCGTCAAGCAAGTCCGGCGCGCCAATGTAAACCGTTGGCGCGGCCTCGAGACTGGCGCCAATGCGCTTGTCACGGCGCTCCACTTCCAAAGCGCCAGTGACAACCCGGCGAACCTCGCGAACTTTTTTCCATTTCGAAGCCAGCGCATCATCACACCATGTCGCAGGTGTTTGCGGAAACTGCGTCAAATGGATCGATCCGTCCTCTGACGGGTAGCGCTCCTGCCACGCTTCTTCAGACGTAAAGACGCAAATCGGCGCGAGCCATGCGATCAGCCGGTCGAATACCAGGTCCATCACCGTGCGCGCGGCGCGGCGGCGGATATCATCCGGGCGGTCGCAATAAAGGCTGTCTTTGCGGATATCGAGATAGAACGCCGACAGATCGAGCGAGGCAAAATCAAGGCACTTGCGCCACACGGTCTTGAAATCAAACCGCTCATAGGCCTCGCCTACGTCTGCGTCGAGGACCGCCAGCCGATGCAGGATATAGCGCTCAAGCTCCGGCATTTGTTCCAGCTCGACCCGCTCATCATCGCTGAAGCCGGCGACCGCGCCGAGCAGATAGCGCAGCGTGTTACGCAGCTTGCGATAGGCGTCGACAGCCGAGCCGATGATCTCCGGCGAGATCCGCATATCTTCGGTGTAGTCGGAACTTGCGACCCAGATGCGGATGATTTCCGCGCCATATTGTTTGATGACCTCATCGGGCGCCGTCACATTGCCGAGCGACTTCGACATTTTGCG
>JAJFGE010000168.1 GCA_021776295.1 Hyphococcus sp. | reverse complement strand
ATCGGGATGATTTACCGCCAAACCTATTTGACCCCGAGGAGTTTCGGCGATTTGATAGGAACAACAGGGACACAGGGACAGGGAGACGACCACGATGATGGGACAAATGATGAATCGGCCGCTTTTGACGACCGATATCCTCAAACATGCTGTGCGTAATTTTCGCCATACCGAGATCGTCACGCGCACCGTGGAAGGGCCGATCCATCGCTACACCATCGCCGATTCGGCAAAGCGCATCGCCCAGCTCGCCCATGCGCTGACCAATATGGGCGTTAAAAGCGGCGACCGTATCGGCGTGATCGGCTGGAACACCTATCGCCAGTTCGAGATGTATTACGCCGTCGGCGGCATCGGCGCGGTGCTGCATACTATCAATCCGCGCCTCGGGCCGGACAATGCCGCCTTCGTCATCAATCACGCCGAAGACGATTATCTGTTTTATGACGCGACCTTCGCGCCGCTGGTCGCAGCGCTGCGGCCAAAGCTCAAAACCGTAAAGGGCTATTTCGTTCTGACCGACGCCGATAATGTCGGCGACGCTGGCGAGGGTGCGTCGACCTATGACGAACTTATCGCCAGTGAGAGCGATGTGTTTGAGTGGCCGGAGTTTGACGAAAATACCGCCGTCACCATGTGTTATACTTCGGGCACGACGGGCGATCCCAAGGGCGTGGTTTATTCCCACCGGGCGCTGGTGTTGCAGTCTTTCGCCGCCTGCCTGCCGACGGCGATGAGCGTTATGGAAGGCGACACGCTGCTCCCCGTAGTGCCGATGTTTCATGTGAATGCTTGGAATGTTCCTTATTCCTGCTTGATGATTGGCGTGAAGCAGGTCTATCCGGGCCCGAAGCTTGACGGCGAAAGCCTCTTTGAGCTGCTGGATACGGAGAAGGTCACCTATTCGGCCGGCGTGCCGACGGTTTGGCTAAACCTTCTTCAATATCTCAAAAAAACCGGTAAGGAGCTTCCCCACCTCAAGAAAGGACTATGTGGGGGCTCGGCGCTCTCTGAGGCGCTCATTCGTGGTTATGCGGAATATGACGTTGAGTTGCAGCAGGGCTGGGGCATGACCGAAATGTCGCCAATCGGCACTGTCAATGTGTTGCCGCCAAAAATAAAAGCGCTGTCTTTTGAAGAGCGCCTTCCCTATCAGCTAAAAGCCGGTAGGGCCTTGCCTTTCGTTGATATGCGGATTGTTTCAGAAGATGGCAAACCGCTTCCTCATGACGGTGAAGCTGACGGCAACTTGCAAGTGCGCGGTCCGTGGATTGTCGATCAGTATTTTAAAGTAGACACGCCAATGCTCACTGATGACGGCTGGTTTGATACCGGCGACGTGGCGATCATCGATCCTGACGGCTTCATGCAAATCACTGACCGCTCAAAAGACGTGATCAAAACCGGCGGCGAGTGGGTTTCATCCATCGACATTGAAAATGCAGCGCTGATGCATGAGGGCGTTGCGCAGGCCGGCGTCATCGGTGTTTATCATCCAAAATGGCAGGAGCGCCCGCTTTTGATTGTGGTCAAGGCGGAGGGCGCTGATCCGTCGCCCGATGAAATCAAGGAATTTTTGCAAACCAAGCTCGACAAGATCGCTTGGCCGGATGCGGTGGAGTTTGTCGACGAAATCCCACTCGGTGCGACCGGGAAAATTTTAAAAACAAAACTGCGCAAAATGTTCAAGGGCTATGAGCTGCCGGGCTGAGTTGGGCTGGCCGGTTTAGAAATGACCCCAGCTTTAAGTGTCGCACGCCTCTTTGTCCCACCCGGTGTCATCACCGGATTTATTCCGGTGATCCAGCGCAAAAGAAAAGAGCTTCAAAAGCTTGCCTGTCTGGATTGCCGGAATAAATCCGGCAAAGACATCGCCTGTCGCAAAGGGCACAGCGTCGAATCAGGCGGCGCTTGTTTGGCGTTACAAACCGCAGGCAACGTCTGATCGCCAACGAAATGGCGACGAATAGTCTTTCCCGCAGGGTTAAACCGGAAAACAGCAAGATTGTCCCGGCGGAGGAATTCAGATAGGCGTTTGCAGGAATACATTATCCAACCAGGCGGAGGCTTTTGGCGTGACGGGAAAACTGGCGGTTGTCTTTGGCGGATCAGGCTTTATCGGGCGCAATACCGTCCGCGAGCTTGCCAAACGCGGCTGGCGTGTGCGGGTAGCGGTGCGCCGTCCGCATCTGGCGCAGTTCTTACGTCCCATGGGCGCGGTCGGCCAGATCCAGCTCAAACAGGCGAATATTCGCCATCCCGATTCAATTGCTGACGCGCTGATCGGCGCGGATGCGGTGATCAACCTGGTCGGCATTCTCCACCGGGAAGGGCGCCAGCGCTTCGAGGCGGTGCAAGCCAAAGGGTCCGCTGCAATTGCGGAGCTGGCGCGCGAGGCGGGCGTTGAAAATTTTGTCCAGGTCTCGGCAATCGGCGCTGATGCGGATAGCGACAGCGTTTATGCCCGCACCAAAGGCGAGGCGGAGACTGCGGTGCGCGAAGCCATTCCTTCCGCGACCATCATCCGCCCGTCCATTGTCTTTGGCCAGGAGGACAAATTCTTTAACAAGTTCGCCGCCATGGCGACGCTGTCGCCAGCGCTGCCGTTGATCGGCGGCGGCAAGACACGGTTCCAGCCGATTTATGTCGATGATGTCGCCGATGCGATCTGCGCAGCATTGGCTCGCCCCGAAGCCCGAGGCCGCATCTACGAGCTTGGCGGGCCACGGATTTATACGTTCAAAGAGCTTCTGGAATTAATGCTGTATGAGACTGGCCGCAAGCGGGCGCTCGTCCCCGTACCGTTCCCGATTGCATCACTGATCGGCCTGGCAGGTCAAATTGCGGGCATTGCGCCATTTGTCGAGCCGCCGCTGACGCGCGATCAGGTGAGACTGCTAAAGCGGGACAATGTAGTTGGCGCAGGCGGCGATGTCGGGACGCTCAATGATCTCGGTGTCCGGCCGCATACGGTAGAAGCGATTTTGCCGGCTTATATGACGCCTTACCGAAAATACGGCCAGTTCGCCGAACGGCCGGCTTAAGCCTTATATCCGTCAGGATTGTTGCTCTGCCAGCGCCAGTGATCGGCGCACATCTGGTCGATGGTTTTTTCCGCGCGCCAGCCCAGCAGTTTTTCCGCAAGCTTGGCATTAGCGTAAACCTCGGCGATGTCGCCGTCCCGGCGGGGCGCGATTTCATATGGAACATCGCGGTTGGAAGCGCGCTTGAACGCGGCGACCGCTTCGAGCACCGAATAGCCGGCGCCGGTTCCAAGATTAATGTCGAGCGCGCCGCCATCCTCTTGCGCCGCCAGATAGTCGAGCGCTGCGAGGTGACCGCGCGCCAGATCGCTGACATGGATATAATCGCGTATCCCGGTGCCATCACGGGTGGGGTAATCATCGCCGAACACCATCAGTTTCTTGCGCCGGCCGACGGCGACCTGAGCGATAAACGGAAACAGATTGTTGGGAACGCCGTTCGGGTCTTCGCCGATGCGGCCGGAGGGGTGGGCGCCGACCGGGTTGAAATAGCGCAAGTTCACCACGCGCCAGGCGCCGTCCGCAGCCGCCAGGTCTTTCAGCATGTCCTCGATAATCAGCTTGGTGCGGCCATAAGGACTGGCCGCGCCGGTCTTTCCGCTCTCGTCCACCGGGCTGTCGTTAAGCTCGCCATAGACGGTTGCGGAGGAAGAAAAGACAATGGTTTTTGCGTTCGCCGCTTCTAATGCGCGGATGAGCGTTAAAGAAGCGCCGATATTGGTTCGATAATAAAGCACCGGCTCGGCGACCGACTGGCCAACCGCTTTCAACCCTGCCAGATGAATGGCGCTGTCGGCGCCAAAGGCTTTGACGGCGGCGATGATATCATCGCTATGGGCGGGATTGGCGAGGTCGCGCTCCAGCATTTCAAGATTGCCCGGCGCCAGTTCTTTTATGCGCTCGAGCGCTTCAGGATGGGCGTTGGAAAAATCATCGATGATTAAAATCTCACGGCCGGCGCCCAATAGCTCAACGGCGACATGGCTGCCGATATAGCCGGCGCCTCCGGTGACGACAATTTTTTGAGCCATAGAAAAGTTCCGTCTACAAAAGATGCTGGAGGCCGCGCTTTTTTAATTCCTCGACAATTGCGCGCACGTCCTGCGCGTTATCGCGGCGCGCCACTAAAACCGCATCACCGGTTGCAACGATAATCAAATCTTCAACCCCGGCTGCAGCGATAAGCGGTCCGTCGCTGCGGATGATGTTATTGGCGGCATTGACGCAAATGACATTGTCGCTGTTGTCTTCGGAGGCAACCTCGCTCCAGCTACCGATATCGGTCCAGCCGACATTAACAGGCGCGATGATCGCGGCCTTATCGGTTTTCTCCATCACCGCATAGTCGATGGAATCCGACGGGCAGGCCGAAAACGCCGCCTCATCAAGGCGCAGAGCGCCGCCTGACAAGGCGCTTTTTTCAAGGGCGTTCACTGCGGCCGCCTTGATCTCCGGCGCATAGCGCGCCATCTCGTCGAGCATGGCGCTGGCCTTATAGAGGAATATCCCGGCATTCCAGTAATGGCGCCCATCCTTGATATAGCGTTCAGCGGTCTCACGATCAGGCTTTTCTTTAAAGGCAGCTGCTTTGTATACAGATGGAAACAGTTGTTCGCCGGTCTCGATATAGCCATAACCGGTATGCGGGGTTTGCGCAGCTATGCCGAAGGTGACGATATTGCCGGCCTCGGCCGCCTTCGCGCCGAGCGTGACAGCGCTGCGGAACCCGCCATCGTCGGCGATATGATGGTCGGCAGGCATCAATAAAATAAGCGCATCTTCATCGCCGCGTGCAACCCATGCGGCAGCGATAGCGGCGACGGCAGCGGTGTTGCGCGGGCAGGGCTCCAGGATAATCTCCGCCGGCTGGATGGCGATCTCGGCCAATTGTTCGGCGACAATAGCGCCGTGACCGGCGCCGCAGATCACCACCGGATCGCGATAGCCCTCATCTTGTTTGCCGCAAACACGCAAAGCAGTGTCTTGAAACATGGTGCGGTCGGTGACCAGTTTTAAAAACTGCTTTGGCAGCGCCTTGCGCGACATCGGCCATAGCCGGGTGCCCGAACCGCCTGACATGATGACCGGCTGAATTTTCATGACCGCTTGCGCTCCGCATCCTCAAAGCTTGCAGCATCGGCGACAGCTTCAAATAAATGGTAAAGAATGCTGGCCGGCACGTCACGCGCTATGGCTGCGCCTTTGGCGTCAAATTGGTCGCACCAAAGCCCGGCGACGTCTTGTGCGAGGTAACTTTTAAACAGCATGTCGATAAGCGCGCCGGCGCGCGCCGGCATTGCCGTGTCGCCGCGCCGCGCCAGGGTTATGGCGGCTTTGATATATTCGGTTTGCGGCCATAATCTTCGCGGGCCGGGCAGGGTGTCTTTGCCGGGGCGCACCGTGTCGCGCAGGAAGCCAGCGCTATCAAGCCCGGTCTCCTCGGCGCGGCTATAAAGCCGCGTCATTTGCGCGACGCTGTCGGTTGCGAACAGCGCATCGTAATGCCCGAGCAGCCAGACCCACTCCATCATGTGACCGGGTTCGATAAGATCGCCTTTGTCAGCGTCAAGGGCGGCGAAGTCCTGGTTAAAAAATTCACGCAAGACGCCGTGGCGTTGGTCGAAGAACACGGTTTCAAACAGGGCGTAAACTTGCGCGGCGTAATCGCGATAGACGCTGTCACCGGTGGCGCGGTAGAGCGCCATGAAGGCTTCCAGCAAATGCATATGCGGGTTTTGCCGCCGCGGTATTTCGTGTCTGTCGCTTTCAAACCAGCCGCCATGGGGGGATGTGAGCTCGTGGTTAAGAAAAGCGATGATGCGTTCCGCCAGCGCCAATGCGCGTTTGTCGTGCACGGCTTGCCATCGCGATGCACAGGCGAGCAATGCGAAGGCCTGGTCATAGAGATCGCGGCGGTCATCGAGAACCGTTCCGTCATCGGATAGATGATGAACGCAGCCGCGCGCGCCTTCGTCCGGGCAGGCTTTGGCGAGAAAATAATCAAATCCGGCGGCGGCAAGCGCTTCGCTATCCGCGCCCCAGCCGCGTATGGCGGCTTGCGAGAAGGTGTGGATTTGCCGCGCCTGAACCCGCACCCGCCTTGGCCGCCCGGTTATTGGCGCGCCGGTGAAATCCAGGCATTCGTAAAAGCCGCCGCGCTTGGCGTCGTAGCTTTGCGCACACCACAGCGCCAATGCGTCGTCGCGAAACCAGCGCTCGAATTCTGATACAGGCTGGCGCTGCGCCGTCATAAGCCAAACTCTTTCCCACAAACCTGCCCAATCCGGTAACGCGTTGCGGCAGACCGGTCAAACCAAAGCGGTGCGGGAGGCGACGGTTTCAGCCTGTCTCGCCGGACGACTAATGCGAAACAAAATATCCCACACCGCTCTTCCCCGCGAAAGCGGGGATCCAGCTGCGGCCCCTGTCTGGATACCCGCTTTCGCGAGGATGAGCGGAGAGTAGAAGGGGTGATTTTTGAACCAGTACTGGCCCGGCGGGCTAATCGGCGCCTTTGATCATGTCTGCGGCTTTTTCAGCGATCATGATGGTCGGGGCGTTGGTGTTTCCCGAAACCACAAACGGCATCACCGAAGCATCGACGACGCGAAGACCGCTGACGCCGTTAACGCGCAATTGCGGGTCGGTCACGGCTTTTTCATCGCGCCCCATCCGGCAGGTACCAACCGGGTGATAGATCGTGTCCGAACGGTTTCGAATATCTTCGGTGAGCGCCGCGTCGCTGGCGGGCTCTTCCAGATAGAGCGATGCGCCCTTGACGCCGTCAAAGGCGGGCGCTGCGAGGATCCGATCCATAATCCGTGCGCCTTTTATCAGGCGATGGAGGTCGTCTTGGTCTGCGAGGAAATTCGGGTCGATTGCAGGCGCTGCTTGCGGATCGTTTGAGGCGAGTTTGACGCTGCCGCGGCTTTTCGGCCGCAGCACGCAAGCATGGCAGGTTATGCCGCCGCCGAGATGTTTCTTGCGGCCGTGATCATCGACCAGGCCGGGAATAAAATGCAGTTGGATATCGGGCTCTGCCTCAGTGGGATCAGTTTTTACAAAACCGCCGCATTCCGCAAGGTTTGATGTAAACAAGCCTTCGCGGCGGGTTTTATAAGCGAAGAAGGATGGGAAGAATTTTTTGACCGTGCCAAAATTAAGACCAACGGAATCACCCGACGATGTTTTATATAGGGCAGGGTAGTCAAGATGGTCCTGGAGGTTGGCGCCGACGCCGGGTGCGTCAAAGACCACATCGAGCCCGTGCTCGCGCAAATGCTCGCCCGGACCAATGCCTGAAAGCATCAACATTTGCGGCGACTGGAACGCGCCGCCGGAAAGGATAACTTCGCGCTTGGCCGCAACCGATTTCGGTGCACCCATTTCACGAAACTGAACACCGTTTGCGCGTCTGGCGTCGAACATCACGCGCTCGGCATAGGCGCCGGTGACGACGGTAAGGTTGGAGCGCTCTTTCGCGGGATTGAGATAAGCGACCGCCGTCGAGCAGCGCCGGCCCTCACGCTGGGTCACCTGATAATACCCCATACCCTCCTGACCGGCGCCGTTGAAGTCATTGCAATCGGGCAGTTGCAATTCAGCGGCGGCTTTTAGAAAAACATCCGACAGTGGGTTGCGGTAGCGCAAATCCGACACTGATAGCGGGCCGCCAACCGAATGGTAATTGTCGCTGCCGCGCTGATTGTCTTCCGACTTCATAAAATAGGGCAGGACGCCATCCCAGTCCCAGCCGTCGGCGCCTTCGCTCGCCCAGCGATCATAATCAGCGTGTGCGCCGCGAATATATATCATCGCATTAATCGAGCTCGATCCGCCAAGCACGCGGCCGCGTGGCTGATAGCAAACACGATTGTTGAGGTGTTTTTGTGGGACGGTGTCAAAGCGCCAGTTCACTGGCGAGCTCTCGGGAAAGAATGCGAAACCCATCGGTGCGTGAATGAGCGGGTCCTTGTCGATGCCGCCGGCCTCCAACAGGCAAACGCTCACCGATGTATCTTCACTTAACCTATTGGCGAGGACGCAGCCGGCTGATCCGGCGCCGACAATTACATAATCGAATTCGCCCAGCCTTTCGCGGGCGTTATTTTCTGCGGTCATAATTACGCCTAAAGAATTTTCCGGATGAAGGAGAGGGTTTTTTCTAGTTTTGCCGTATAGGGAGGGTGTAATAAGCCGCTGCTCGCAAAACGGCTTTGGTAGAATACCGGTTTCAAATGTGAGAAAGTCTCAAACCCTGCGCGCCCATGATAGGCGCCGATGCCGCTTTTGCCGACGCCGCCAAAGGGCAGGTTTTCTTGCGCCAGATGCCATAATGTATCGTTGACGGTAACGCCGCCGGAAACGGTCTGTTGCAACACGCGGTCACACGCTTCGGTGTCCTCGCCGAACCAGTAGAGCGCCAGCGGGCGTTCGTCTTTATTGATGCGGGCAATAGCTTCGTCAGTTGAGCCAATCGGTAAAATCGGCAGGATTGGCCCGAAGATTTCTTCTTTCATGACAGCCGCATCTGCCGGCGGGTCGATCACCAAAGTCAGTGGCAATTTGCGTTGCGGGTGCAGCGCGTTGGCGGAACCGACCTCAACAATCCGCGCGCCGCGATCGCGCGCTTCTTCCACCATCGCTTTCAGCCTTGCAAAGTGCCGGTCGGAAATAATCGACGTATAATCCGTCGTCGTATCAATTTCCGGGTACAAAGCTCGTGCAGCGGCGGCGATGGCGGCGGCGGTTTCATCGAGCTTGCTCGCTGGCGCCAACACATAATCCGGTGCGATGCAAGTCTGTCCAGCATTGAGCATTTTGCCATAGGTGATGGATTGCGTGACTTTTCCAATATCGGCGCTGGCGTCGATAATCGCCGGGGACTTACCGCCAAGCTCCAGCGTCACCGGCGTGAGGTTTTTTGCCGCCGCCTGCGCCACCCGTATGCCGACGCTGGTCGAGCCCGTAAACAACAGATGGTCAAACGGTGTTTCGGTGAAAGCCTGGCCAGTTTCAACACCACCGACAATAACGGCGAATTCAGATTCATCGAACGCCGCGCCAATTAACGCGTGCAAAACATCGCTGGTATGGGGGGTCAGCTCACTCGGCTTCAACATCACCCGGTTGCCCGCCGCAATGGCTGCTGCCGCCGGGGAGAGCGCTAAAAACACCGGATAATTCCACGGCGATATGATGCCGATAACGCCGAGCGGCTGCGGCTCGAGTTTGCTTTTCGCCGGCAGCATATGCAGTGGCGTCGGCACGCCGCGCGGGCGCATCCAGTTTTTTAAACTTTTCTTCGCCATGCGCACGCCGGAAAGCAGAACCAGCATTTCTGCAATGACGGTTTCGTGTTTTGAGCGATTGCCAAAATCAGCGCTGATCGCCTTTACGAAAGCGTCCTCATTGGCTTCAATCAGCGCGATAAGCTTGTCGAGGCCGGCGATGCGCCGGTCATAGGAGGGAAATGGATTTTGCAAATAAGCGTCTTTTTGCAGCGCAAAAATGCGCTTGATCTCGCGTTCGCCTTCAGATTGGTTGGCGCCTAGTGTGTGGGCGGTGTCGGCGGGCATAAAATTTCTCCCGTTATTAAATGTGCAAGGCTTGTGAAGAATGTGATGAATGCAAAGGCGAAAGTCCACCTTCTTTGGCGCCAGACGGGCTTTGGCGCCAGACGGGCTTTGGCGCCAAGCCCGTGGTTTTGCTGCCTAATGCCAACACCGACCCTAAAGACCGGGGAGCTAAACCCGCTCTGTGGCCATAACAAGCTATGCAGGCGACAAAACCCCGATGGCGCAGCCAGACTTTTAAGCAGAGCGGAAATTCGCCATGCGCCGAGCGGCGCAACGCACAGTTTCCCCTTTGAAACGCCTGACCAGAGCAAAATGCGTTAAATGCGAATCGTGCATTTTGCTCTAGATTCTTTCGTAGCCGCATCGCGCGACGCGAAAACCGTTGCACACTTTTCGCTCGATGCTCTATGTCACTGAACAGGTAAACGCGATGGTGGCGCTACCCCTCAACGGCTCGTGGCGGCTTGAAGATGAGACCACATTCAATGTCGCTTTCGATTATCGATATTCGCCGGCGCTGATGACGATTGACGCCCTGCAAGGGCAGGGGGTTGAAACAATTTCAGAACTTCGCGCTCGTTTTACCG
>JAJFGE010000167.1 GCA_021776295.1 Hyphococcus sp. | reverse complement strand
CGCGCCCGCAAAGTCGAGCGCTTCCTGTCGCAGCCGTTTTTTGTCGCTGAAATTTTCACCGGTTCACCAGGCAAGCTGGTGCCGCTGGCGGAAACCGTCAAAGGCTTCAAAGGCCTCGTCGCCGGCGATTATGACCACCTGCCGGAAGCGGCGTTCTATATGGTCGGCTCCATAGATGAGGCGATTGAAAAAGCCAGCCAGCTGGCGGCGGAAGCGGCGTAGGCACAAATGGCTGATAAACTTCATTTCAACCTCGTCTCCCCGGAGCGCGAGCTCATGTCCGAAGATGTCGACCAGGTCGATATTCCGGGCGCGGAAGGCTGGATTGGCGTCATGCCGAACCATGCACCGTTAATGACGACGCTGGCGCCGGGCATGGTGCGCATTCGCACCGGGTCGGACGAAAAGCAGATTTTTGTGCGTGGCGGTTTTGCAGAAATCTCAGCCGAGGGGCTGACGCTTCTGGCCGAAGAGGCAATGCCAGCGGGCGAGCTTGATGCGGAGAAAATTGCAGCGCGCATCAAAAATGCCGAAGAAGACCTCGCCGACGCGGACAGCGATGAGAAAAAGCTTGCCGCTCAGCAGTCGCTCGACCGATTAAAAGAGTTGCAGGCCGCACTTTAAAGTATTCCATCTGGATTGCGAACGGCTCAAACGGCCTTTGCCTATAGCTTTGGATAACGTTGAAGCGGCGCTGGTTCAAACGCAGCCAACCAACCATGATAGACAGATCCTGCTCATTCCAGCGGGCCGCATACCGGGATGAATGGATAGCCCTGTCAGCCTTGGCGACGGAGCTACTGCATTCATGTATTAATACATGAATGCAACGCCGCTACTGTTGCGTATGTTCCAAGGCGTTGCCATCCTGTTTTGGCGGCGCGAAATCCATCGCCTGCGTTTCACCTGAAGCTTTGTCTCCTCCGCGGAGGCGCGGCCGATATTCTAAAAGCAAACCTAGGATACGCTGAATCACGGATTGGCTCTAGCGCCCTCGGCGTAAATCTGGATGCAAGCTTTTTCCTAAAATATGGTCGTCACGGCCGACCACATGGCTGGCCGCGCCGACAATCAGATTGTCTGGCCCTCTGACAACGCGGGTGTTCTTTTCCGGATAGGGCAGCGATGATAAAAAATGCTGCATGCAGTTGAGGCGCGCGCGCTTCTTGTCGTCTGATTTGATCACGATCCATGGCGCATCGGCTGTGTCTGTATAGAAAAATTTAGCCTCTTTGGCTTCCGTATAGTCATCCCATTTATCTAACGACGCCATATCGATCGGCGACAGCTTCCATTGTTTTAAGGGATCGCCTTCGCGCGCCTTAAAGCGGCGAAGCTGTTCTTTGCGAGTGACGGAAAACCAGTATTTGAACAGAATAATGCCGCTATTGACCAGCATCTGTTCCAACGCTGGCGCCTCGCGCATGAATTCAAGATATTCATTGGGTGAGCAAAAGCCCATGACCCGCTCAACCCCGGCGCGATTATACCATGAGCGGTCGAACATGACGATTTCGCCGCCTGCCGGCAAATGCTGGATATAGCGTTGAAAAAACCACTGCTTGCGTTCGCGTTCGCTTGGTTTGGGTAGTGCGACGACGCGTGCGGTGCGGGGGTTTAAATGTTCCATAAACCGCTTGATCGTGCCGCCCTTTCCGGCGGCGTCGCGGCCTTCAAACAGGAGCACGATTTTCTGGTCGGATTCCTCCACCCAACGCTGGGCTTTTAAAAGCTCGACCTGCAATTCGGCTTTATGGCGCTCATAGACTTTTCGTGAAATTTTTCGGCGATAGGGGTATTCGCCGGTCTCGAAGGCGCGCCGGATCGCATCCTGGTCGTGGTGCATCTCCGCGAGGGCGTGGAGGACCGCACCGGTTTTGACAGGCGTTGCCGGTTTGGTTTTTGATTTCCGCTCTTTGTCGCCAGCGACGGCTCCATTTTGCGCCGCCGGCCCGTCATCGGCACGCGCCGCGGCTTCAGTACCGGCTTGTGCTTCCGGTTCGTTTTCTCTGGCGTTGCGCTGATCATCATCCTTCATGGCTTAACCTAACTCCCCTGGCCGGGTCGCCTACTGGTCCGGGGCCCTACAAAACTAAAGCAACGGAACGCCTCGCGCCAGCGTCCACAGCGCGCCCATGCCGCGCCATTTTGACCGTTGGCAGGTTTATTTTTAGTGAAACTGTTTGGCGAAAGGCGGCGCTCAGTTCGCGCTATAGCTGCGCAAAAAATCCCGCAACGGTGTGAACGCCGCCATCAGCTCCTCATAGACATGGCGTTTGAACGGCACGATCAGCGACGGCGCCTCTTCCAACTCGCCCCAGCGCCAGTCTTCAAATTCGCGGTGATCGTGGACGTCAAGGTCAACCTCGCTGTCCTCGCCCTCAAACAGCATCGCCGCCCATTTCTGGCGCTGGCCCACCCACTTGTTCTTGTTATAGGCGGCGGGAAAATCATAGGCGAGCCAGCCTGGGGTGACGGTGAGGAGCCGGGCGGAGGTAACGCCGGTTTCTTCTTTGAGTTCACGAAAGGCGGCCGCAGTAATATCTTCACCCGGATCAACTCCGCCCTGCGGCATCTGCCATCGCTGTGTCGGGTCTTTGGCAAGCTCAGGAGAGAAGTCGCCGACGCGCCGTCCATACCAGACACAGCCCTCGCGGTTGAAGAGCGTAACACCGACATTGGGACGATAGTTCTGGAGGAGGTTATCCTGGTCCATTGATTTGTGCGCCGTAAATAATTTGCCGCCGATGTTTAGCGCCCGGACGCTTGGCTCTGCAAGACGACTGAGGCCGGTGCGGCGACGAAGCCGTTGTCTTCAAGCCCCTCAGCCCAGGCGATAATTTCATCGAGGGTTGTTGCATAAGCATAGGTCTTGCCGAGCGCGGCGCCATCGCGTTTGGCGATTTGTTCCAGCGCGCGCAACTCTCGGCGCACGGCGTTGCGGCGCGATGGGTCGGGCGCAGGCGGTACGATGCGATTGACGGAAGCGATAATGCCGCCACCCCGCCTTCCGCCGGAAATGGTCGCCGCGCCAGTGTCGTCAATATAAGCGACGCCCGCGTCGCTGAGTTTTTTCAAAATTGGCCCCAGCGCTTCTTCCTGGGTTGAAAACTTGGCGCCGAGATAGTTCGTCGCTGCGAAATAGCCGCCAAACCGCGACATCAGCCAATCGAGGCGTTGGAGATTTTCCTCACGGGTTTGTGTCGTCAGGAGGCCGGCGGAACCGAGCGCATCGACATTGGCGCCGTAACCCTCCATCGGCAGTTCAATCAGAATTTCATGACCGGCGTCGCGGGCCTTTTGGGTCCAGAATTTCAAATCCTTCGCATAAGGCGCAAACGCCAGCGAGATTTCCGCAGGCAATTCGTCAATCGCGCGTTGCGTTAGCGTTGAATTCAATCCGAGACCGCCGACAATAATTGCGATCTGCGGCACGCCGTTCGGTTCCGGACTGGCGGCGGCGTAAACATGCATGGCTTTGCGCCCGTCCGGGCCGATGCGCGGCGCCTTGCCGAACGGTGTTGCGCGCAACAAAGCGGCATCCGGGCCGGGGATTTTAGCAGCGCGGGTGCGGGTGAGCGATGCGGCGGTCACCGGTGTTGCCTTTGAGCCAGCGCCAGCGATGGTGATGACGATCTCACCGCTATGGTCCCCACTGTCTGCAAAATCAGGTTCCTCCGGGTAGAGAAGAAAATCTTCTCCCTCGGCGCCTTCTATGGTTTCCATCGCCGCCTCGCCTGTATCGCGTAAGCTTGGCGGCGCCAGGCGCAGACCGGTGGTTCCGGTTGCGGTCTGGTTTGCGGCCGGGGGCTGGCTCGCCGCCATGGATGGTTCATGGCGGGCGATGCGTTCCATCCCGTCAACCGACAGCGACACCCGCCCCGGTCCCTTGCCGCTGGTGATCGAATAGGTGAGCCCGGCGATGATGACCGCGGCCACGCCCAATGCGCTGAGCCATGCCATCGACAGGCGGCTCAGGACCGGGAGCATAAATCTGCGTCGGCGGTGGGCGGTCATTTTACCTGTTGGGCGCGGGCGCGCGCCTCTTTCTAACCTACCGGTCATAAATACAGATGATACGGTTAACCAATTGAAAATGGGGCGGCGTTTGTAACGCCGCCCCAGCTCAATTTTGATTGCCTGTAAGGCGCGTTATTGGCGCGCAACCCCAGCATCGGCCAGCAATTGCCGGTAGGCGGTGGCGTCGGTTAAGATTTCAACCGCACGCTCAAGCTGGCAATCCCTCGGGGTCTCGCCATCTTCCTCAAACGGGCACTCAAAAGGCTCGACAGCCGGCGCGGCGTCATCATCGCTCTCGTCGGTGTCCGCAGCCGCCTCGACGACCGCATCTTCTTTTACGTCAAGAGCCCCGGGCAGGTCGCGTTCGGCCCGGCGCGCAGCGCTCTCATCCTGGCCCGGATAGACCACCGGCATGGCGATATCGGGGTCAATGCCGAGCGCCTGAATAGAGCGGCCGGAGGGGGTGTAATAGCGCGCCGTGGTGAGCCGCAAGGCGCCCTGAAGGCCGTTTTGCAGCGGGATAACGGTTTGCACGGAACCTTTGCCAAACGATTTGGTGCCGAGAAGAAGCGCGCGATTGCGGTCTTGCAATGCGCCGGCGACAATCTCCGAGGCTGAAGCTGAGCCGCCATTAATCAGTACAATGACGGGCTTTCCGTTGAGTTTGTCGCCGGGTGTTCCCATCTCACGCAAAGTATCGCGCGGGCGCCGGCCCCTGGTGGAGACAATTTCGCCGCCCTCAAGGAAGATGTCGGAGACCGCCACCGCCTGATCGAGCAAGCCGCCGGGGTTGGATCGCAAGTCCAAAATAAGTCCCTTAGGTCCGCCCGGAATTTCTTTCGACAATTTCTTGATGGCTTTTTTAACGCCAGCGTCAGCCTGTTCACTGAAAGTAGCTATACGGATATAAGCAAAATCTTTCTCTGCGCGCCATCGGACCGCCTGGACGGTGACGATGTCGCGAACGATAGTCAGCTCAAACGGCTCAGCGTCGCGGTCGCGCAGGATTTTGATATCGACTTTGGTGCCTTTCTCGCCTTTAAGCTTGGAAATAGCCTCATCGATGGTCATGCCGAGCACCGCCTCGCCGTCGATTTCGACGATCAGGTCGTTGGTGAGAATGCCGGCGCGGTCGGCGGGCGTGTCTTCTATCGGCGCGACGATTTTAACGTAGCCTTTGTCATCGCCTTCATTGTCCATGACAATCTGAATGCCGAGCCCGGCAAAGGTGCCGCGGGTCTGCTCTTGCATGGTCTGAAAGTCTTCGGCCGTCAGATAGCTTGAATGCGGATCGAGCGTGTTGAGCATGCCGTTAATGGCGCCCTTGATCAGCTCACCGTCTTCCGGGTCGGTAACGTAGTTCTCGTGCACCTGCTCAAAGACTTCGCCGAACAGATCAAGCTGTCGGAATGTGTCCGCCGAGATTGACGCCCGCGCAAACACTGCGCTGGACAAAACCCCAAACAACAGCGCGCCGCCTACCGCCGCGCCAGCCAGCGCGCTGGCGGTATAGCGTTTGGCCGCCGAAGGGCGAAGTCTGGGAGCGCGGGAAGAAAGCTTGTGCATTTTACTACCTTTTCATACCGGCTAAAACGCCAGCTCTTCGATACTTTTACTTGAGAGCCACAATGCCGGGTTAACGGGCTCGCCTTGTTTGCGGATCTGAAGATCCAAGTCTGCGCCGCCTTTGGCCATCGTCGCCACGGGCTCTCCGGCGGTAATTTGCTGGTTTTCTTCTACCAGAATGTCGCCGACGCCTAATAATAATATATGAAAGCCGCCGCCGACGTCCAGAACCACCAGATTGCCAATCGGCTGCCAATCCCGCGCCACGACTACGCGGCCCTCAAATGGCGCAGTCACAATCGCCTGATCGCGCGCAGTAAGGCGGATTCCTTCAAAAGCACCGCCTTCCGGGCGGGGTTTGCCGAAAGTCCCGGTTAACCTGCCGGCAACCGGCGGCCGCAAGCGGCCAAGGGCGGCGGCGAAGTTTTTGGTGGCGATAAAGGGCTCAGGCGCTGCCGGTTTGATCGTCGGGGTGATTTCAAGGGGGCTGGCGGCGATTTTTTTCGGCGGCGGAGGTTTCAGCCGCGGGGTGACGAGATGCGCCAATCGCTCCAGCCGGCGCAGCATCTCGCGCAGGCTGGTCGCCTCAACCGCCAGGCGCGCGGTCTGTTTCTGGGCCGCAGCGGCCAGCCCGGCGGCGACATCGCGCTCTTTTTCCTTTTGCTTCATTAAATCGCCCAACACGTCGCGGCGGGCAGCAAGCTCGGTGTTGGTTCCGGCATAAGCGGCTTGCTCGCGCGCCAGCGCCGCCGACAGCTCCGCCAGGCTTTCTACGGCGGTGCGCAAACGCGCAGCTCTCGCCTCCAGGGCTGGGGCGGCGTCAGACAACAACATCGCCGCGCGCGCGGATTTGTTGGCGTCCTCCGGCGACACCAGCAGCGCTGGCGGGCGTGACAGCTCAAGCGATTGCAGCGCGGCCAAAACCTCGCTCAGATTGCTGCTCTCGGCGCGCAGCGCCGTTGCGGCATGCGCTTTTTCCTGTTCAAGCTCGGCAATCGAGCCTTCAAGCGCGGTGATTTTACGCTCGGCCTGCTGAATGGAATTGGCGGTTTCAATCATCCTGTGGCGCAGCGCCGCGACTTCCTTTTCGCGCGCGGCGGCCTCGCGGCGCAGGCGTTTTTCTTCTTCAGCGCGGTCTTTGAGCCGGCGCTCGACATCTTGCAGCTGGCTCGGATCTGTTTGCGCGTTTGTTTGCGCAGGCGCGATGCAAGCCGTCGCCATAGCAAGAGTTATCAGCAGGAGTGCGCGTGCGTTCATGAGCGGTGATAGGGGTGGCCGGTGAGGATGGTCATTGCGCGGTATAATTGCTCCATCAGCATCACCCTGACAAGCATATGCGGCCAGGTCGGGGCGCCAAAGCACAAAGACAGCGCCGCGCGGTCAGTGATGGATTGGTCATGGCCGTCTGCACCGCCGATTAAAAACGCCGCCGCGCCGGCGCCGTCATCGCGCTGGCGGGCGAGCATCTCGGCGAGGTCTTCGCTGGAATAGTTGCGGCCGCGCTCATCAAGGCGAATGAGAACCGAGCCCGGCGGCGCGGCGCCATAAAGCATCGCCCCTTCACGGGCGCGCCGTTTTGCGCCTTTCAGCTTCGCCGGCGTTTCAAACTCTAAAATGTCGGGGCCGGAAAAACCGATATTGCGGGCAATCGCGGCGGCCCGGTCCTGATAGTCGCAGGCGAGGGTTTTTTCCGGGCCGGCGCGCATTTTCCCGATGGCGGCGATGATCAGTCGCATAGCTTGGCCTTTGCTAAGCATTTTCCGACTAAGTGGATACCGGTTGGGCGCAGAAAATGCGGCAACTAAGAATCTAGAACAGTATCTGATCGGCACGATCGGAGACTGTTCTGGCGATTTGGTTACGCTTCGGTCTTGACCGGCGCATGCGCCGCTTCTGACCACACCCGTTCAATATTATAAAAGCTGCGCACTTCCGGACGGAACAGATGCACGATCACGTCATGGGCGTCGATTAAAACCCAGTCGCAGGCGCCCGAGCCCTCGACATTGGCGCCGGTGACGCCGGCGGCCTTGAGGTGAGCGACGATTTTGTCGGCCATCGCGCCGACATGACGCTGTGAACGGCCGGAGGCGACGACCATAAAGTCGGCAATATCTGACTTGCCGGCAAGGTCGATGGTGACGACATCTTCGGCTTTGTCGTCGTCCAGCTGTTCAACAATGAGGGAAAGAATTTTGCGACCGATTTCCGCCGGCGTCAGGCCGAGAAAAGCACCCGCAATTATGTTCGGGCTGTGATCGTCGTCGCTATCAGCGACAAGTCTTAATGCGGCCTTTCCGGCAGCCGCGGCGCCGTCAAGTGAATTCAGCGCAGTTCTCCATGTGCAACACGAGAAATCCTCGTCCGGTGAATATAGGGGTTTTCGAGACCGCATCCAAGCGGGCGCCGGGGAATTAACTGTTGCTTAAAAGGCACGCCGCGAACCAGCCCTTATCGTCGGTCCAGAGGGCCTCCTGGCGCCACGGGGTCTCGGCGAAAAGCGCGCCCAGCCTCTGGGGTGAATATTTGTAAGAATTTTCCGTATGCAGGCGCTCGCCCGCCGCAAAAGTAAATTCCCGCCCGTCAATGGTAATGGATGTCGGGCGCAGCGCCCGCAGGTGCATTTCAATGCGGCAGTTTTTTTCACAATAAAACGCGTCATGCTCAAAGTCGCTGATGGTTAGTACAGCGCCGAGGTCGCGCTGCATCCGCGCTAACAGGTTGAGGTTGAACTCGGCCGTGACGCCGTCGCGGTCATTATAGGCGGCGCGGAGGATGGCGGGGTCTTTTTCGAGATCGACCCCGAGCAGGAATTTGGCGTCGGGGCCCAGCGTCTGGCTGGCGCGGGTAAGAAAATCGGCAGCGCTACCCGGCTGCATATTGCCAAGGGTCGAGCCCGGGAAGAACCCCAGCCAATGCGACGGGCGCGGCAGATGGCCGGCCGGGATGGTCACCGGCGCATGAAAGTCTGCGCAAACCGCCGCCACGGGAAGGCTGTAGCTGCCGGCAAGCGCTGTCGCGCTTTCAATCAGATGGTCCTTGGAGATATCCATCGCCACATAGGCGGCGGGACGGTCAAGACCGTCGAGCAGCCAGGCGATTTTTTCACTGGCGCCGGAGCCATATTCAAAGATCGCCGCACCCGCGCCGATTTGCTCTGTGATGCCGGCGGCGTTGGCGTCAAACAGCGCTTTTTCCGTAGACGTCGGATAATATTCATCGAGTGTCGTAATGCGCTGAAACAGTTTCGAGCCACGCTCATCATAGAAATATTTTGGCGACAGGCTTTTTTGCGACAGCGCCAATCCGGCGAGCGCATCAGCTTTAAAGTCGCCAATGTCGGGATGCAGATCGAGGAAAAAAGCCAGCGGCCCATAAGGCGCGGTTATATCGGTCACGGTGCGGGCGTCTCCAGAAGTTTTGACGGGTGATGCGAGGGCGTTGTTTCTGATTGCTGTTGAGGACAGGGGGTTGTCGGTGTCTGAAAGATAGACCCAGACCGGCGGGTCGTTGCGGGTGAGCTGCTCAATATTTTCCTCATCAATGCGGAAAGCGTCAAGCGCTAGTGCGGCTTCTCCTGACAAGGCAGTGTCAGTGTAGCCGGGACGGTTGAACACCGCCATTGGCGCCCGCTCGGCGATTTTGCGCCAGTCCTTCCAGCGATGAAATCCGGCCAGGCTGTCCGCGCCCATCAGCCAGATAAAATCGATATCGGGATTGGTAATCTGCAATCGCTCCAGCGTATCAACCGTATACTGAAGATTGTGCCGGCGCTCAAAATTGCTGACAACAATATCGGGATGGTCGGCGACGGCGCGGGCTTTTGAAAGCCGCTCCTCATAGGGTGCATATTGGCCCGCATCCTTTAACGGATTGCCGGGCGTCACCAGCCACCACACCGCTTCCAGCCCAAGCCTTTCCAGCGCGGCGACTGAAATTTGCCGGTGGCCGGCATGAGCCGGGTTGAACGAGCCGCCGAGAAGGCCGATCCGTCGGCGAGAGGCGTTGTGAGAGAACATCACGTTTCCGGTCCGGAGCGGCAGCTTTTGCGTCGCTTACATAGGCGCGCCGGCGCGAGATTAAAACCGGCGCGCGCGTGAAAAATCGGTATTGGATGAACCGCTTAGGGGATCCAGGCGGGTTGTTCGCCTTGCGCGGGGGCGGCAGCGGCTTTGCGCATCTTATTTGAAAGCGTCATCAGCTCGCCCAGCAAAGGCTTAACGCCGGCGCTGGTCGCGCCGGAAAGCCGTCTTATTGGCGCACCAGCCGCTTTTTCGAGGGCGGCGGCTTTTTCCTCGATTTCCTCATCGCTTAAAGCGTCGATTTTGTTGAGCGCAACAAATTCCGGCTTTTCGGCCAGCAAGGCGCTATAAGCGGCCAGCTCGCGACGGATGGTTATGTAAACCCCGGCGGGATCGTCTTCGGTTCCATCGACAAGATGCAGCAGGCCCGCGCAGCGCTCCACATGACCGAGAAATCGATCGCCAATCCCGGCGCCTTCATGGGCGCCTTCGATAAGCCCCGGAATATCGGCGAGCACAAAGCTATGGCCTTCGCCGACGCGCACCACGCCGAGATTAGGGTGAAGCGTCGTAAACGGATAATCGGCGATTTTCGGCTTGGCGGCGGAGACGGCCGCAAGAAATGTCGACTTGCCGGCATTGGGCAGGCCGACAAGGCCGACATCCGCGATCAGTTTGAGGCGCAGCCAAACGGTTCGTTTTTCCGCTGGATAGCCCGGATTGGCCCGCCGCGGCGCCTGATTGGTGGAGGATTTGAACCGCGCATTGCCGAACCCGCCATTGCCGCCTTTGGCGAGCAGAAACAATTCGCCCGGCGTATCGAGATCGGCGATCAGAGTTTGTTCGTCTTCTTCGAAAATCTGCGTGCCGACCGGAACCTTGATGGTGAGATCATCACCGCCGGCGCCGGTGCGGTTGGCGCCCTCGCCGGGGCGGCCGGGCTTGGCCTTGAAATGCTGCTTGTAGCGATAGTCGATCAACGTGTTGAGGTTCTCGACCGCCTCGGCCCAGACATGACCGCCGGCCCCGCCATCGCCGCCATTCGGTCCGCCAAACTGGATGAACTTCTCGCGCCGAAACGACAGGCAGCCGCGGCCGCCGGCGCCGCTTTCGACATAGATTTTGGTGCGGTCGAGAAATTTCATGGGCGGGTTATAGCGAGCCCTGCGATCTTGGCCACCGGCGCGCGACTGCAGCCTTTGCGTGCGCTGGTACGTATCGTTGTCTATGCTGCACGGCGATTTTAGCGAAGGAGCACTTGATGTCAGGGAAATAGGCATCTTTTTTGAGCCGTTTGAGCCAGCGACGTAGACTAAAGGCGCGCTGGCGACGCTTTTTTAACATAACGAGATCTCACCTGGAGAAGACAATGATTACGGTTCACCATCTTGAAAATTCGCGATCCCAGCGCGTCCTCTGGCTGCTTGAGGAATTGGGCGCCAATTATGAAATCAAACATTATCAACGCGACAAGAAAACCAGCCTGGCGCCGGCGGCGTTAAAAAAAATCCACCCGCTGGGCAAGTCGCCGGTGGTTGAACAGAACGGCCAGGTGATTGCCGAGACCGGCGCCATCATGGAATATCTTGTCGAACAGCATGGCGGCGCCCTGGCGCCGGCGCCCGACGCGCCAAGCTATCAGCGTTACAAATACTGGATGCATGCGGCGGAGGGCTCGTTTGCGGGGGTCATGATGACGACGCTGTTACTTACCCGCATGGAAACAGCGCCGATGCCGTTTTTCGTCAAACCAATCGCCCGTAAACTGACCAAGGGCGTGCGCGACGCCTATCTCGATCACACCATGAAGGGGCTGTTTGATTATGCCGAGGCGATGCTTGGACAATCTGAATGGCTGGCCGGCGATGCATTTTCCGCCGCCGACATCATAATGAGCTTTCCGCTTGAAGCCTTCGCTGTGCGCGGCAATATTGCGGATTACAAAAATATCCACGCTTTTCTGGACCGCATTCACGCTCGCCCCGCCTATCAGCGGGCGGTGGAGAAAGGCGGGCCTTACGGATTGGCCCCGTAACAATTTGGTGTGGCGCCGCCATGCGGTGGCGCTGCCATGCCAGCGCCATGTTCCGGGCTTCCTTTTGCCGCTGCCTGGCTCTAGCTATAGCGCCAGACAAGTGAGGACCAGGCGATGAGTATCGCAATGTTTGCGGCAATTTCACTGATTTGTATCGACGTGGCTGCGCCAAGCGTGGTTGTGGTTCAGGCGGCGGATACGCAACTTACCACGCCGCCAGCCGATGATATCGACCGCGTTATTTTGGCGCCGGCCAGCGAACCCGCAGCGGCTAAGGCAGAGGAAGAGGAAGAGGACGATAGCGACCCGCTCGCCTTTGAGGGTGAAAGCGACGCGGCGGTGGTGCAACGTTTTGTCGATTATCTTGAGCAAACCACCACCCTGACCGGCGGTTTTACCCAAATTGCCCCGTCCGGCGCGATCTCGAGCGGGCGGTTATATCTGCGCCGGCCGGGATTTTTACGGTTTGAATATGACCCGCCGGACCCGCTCCTGATCGTCGCCAATGGCGGCCTGGTTTACGTCTATGACGACGCTCTGGAGACGACGGATTCCTACCCCTTGGGCAAAACGCCGCTCAAATTTTTGTTGAGCAAGAAGCTAAATTTCGACAAAACCTCGGTGGTTGGCGTCGATCGCGGTGTTAACAATGTCGCGATTACCTTGGCGTCGAAAAAAGACGATACCGAGGGCGAGCTGACGATTATCGTCAAAGCTCCAGAAATGACGCTGATCCGCTGGATTGTTCGAGACCTGCAAAACGGCATAACCGTGGTCACGCTTGACAATGTGGTCGCCGGCGAGCGCCTCGCCAACCGGCTTTTCCGGCCACCGGATGCGGGCGGGGCGTTCCTTAAAAATTAGCAATGCTACAATTATCGCAGCAAATGCCTGCTTTTGTTACAGGGTCACAATCAAGCTTTTTTTTACTTCGCCTATTGAAAAACTCATCAGTGATGCGTTAATGTAACAGTACGCGAAGGGCGTTCTCTCAGGCCAGCGTTGCCCCCCCGCTTGCAGGCCTGAAAGCCAGTCGCGTCGCCGGAATATCCCCTCCCGGCGTAGGCGCAACAGCGCAGCTTGGCGTCCGATCTTTCTTCAGGATCGGGCGCCTTTTTTCTTATTAGCGGGCTATGGCCCGGCCCACGCAGCGGAGACCATGTCGCCATGGACGAAAACGAGCTGGAAGAGCTGGAGCGGGAGCTGCCGAGTCTGTCGATTTTGACGCGGTTCGCCCGCACGCTCGACCGGATTCCCTGGTTCGCCAATCTTGGCGAGCCGCTGACGCCCGGCGCCCGCGCCGCAGCGGAGCAATATGTCGCCCGGCTCGGTTTCCCCGATGCGGAAGTCGCCATCCTTATCGATTGGGATGATGCAGCGGCGGCGACCGAAAGCCTCGACTGGCAAAGCCCGGCCTGGGAGGCCGAAGAGATGCAGCGCGCTGACCTCACCGGGCGCGCGCTTGAGTGTCTGTCGCAAGAAGCGCTGCATATCGGCATGACGCTGATTGCCGATAAAATTACCGAGCCGGCGCTGGAAGGCATGGAGCAGGCGGCGGTGATTTTTGATATTGTCGAAGAAGGCCCGCGCAATATTGCCGTGGGCGCGGCGGTTCAGGCGGCCAATGGCGCAGCGCTCGCGCTTCTGGCGGCGACCGATCCCGATTTTGATATTGACGCGCATCCATTCGCAGCAAAATTTCGCCTGTTTGAGTTTGGCCGCTGGCCGGTCGGCGTCACCGGGCTTTCGTTCAACTTGTTTTGAAACCTAGTCCTGCCGCGACCAGCAGATAGACAGCAATCAGTGTCAGGATTAATTTAAAACCGCGGTCAAATTGGGCGTCCGGCATGCGCCTTAGATACTGCGTGCCGATCACCGTGCCGGCAAAGCCGGATAGAACAATGGCGGCGATCAGCACCGCCCAGTCGCCAAATGCAAAGCCGAGCGCGCCGAAGACGATAATTTTAATGCCGTGCTGGGCGACCATGGCGGCGGCGTGGGTGGCGACGCGGCCCAACCGGTCGAGCTTTGTTGCTGACAGCATGGTCGCGGCAATCGGGCCGGTGGCGCCAAAAAACATCGTCAGAAACGCGCCGACCGCGCCGGTTGCGAAAAAAGTTTTAGGCCCCGGCGAGAAGCTTTTTGGGCGCGGCCCCCAGACAGTGTAGAGGATGAAGGCGGCAACGCCCGCACGCAGCGCCCAGACCGGCATTTCCACCGCCAGCCGGCCGCCAGCGACGGCGCCGAGCAGCCCGCCGGCGGTGAACCATAAAACGATGGGCCACACCACGTCGCGGCGTTGCAAGTAGAATCGGCCGGCGTTTGAACCCAGTTGGGCCGCACCATGCACCGGCACCACCGCGGCGGCGGGGAAAATCGCGCTCATTACCGCCAGCAGCGCCAGCCCGCCGCCAAGCCCGAAAGCGGCGGTAAGGGCGGCGGTGAAAAACGCCGCGATGATCGCGCCAAGCCCCGCCCATAGCGGTAGTCCTTCGGGCAAGAGGGTGGCGAGTTCCATGAGGCGCGTGATATAGGCGGTTGGCCGCCGCGGCAAATGCGCTCGCTTGACGGCTCTGGCTGCGGCGCATAGGCCAAGGGTCCCACCCGTCCGATTTCCGCCCCACAGCCAGAGCCGCCATGAAACTCACCACCTGGAACATCAACTCCGTCCGTCTGCGTATTGATCTTGTGACGCAATTTTTAAAACAACACGCGCCGGACATATTGTGCTTGCAGGAAATTAAATGCGTTGAAGACGCCTTCCCGTCCAAGGCGTTTCGCGACGCCGGTTATGAGCATATCGCGGTTTCCGGTCAGAAGGGATATCATGGCGTCGCAATCGCCTCACGCCTGCCGCTCAAGAAAATCGAAAAGCGTGAATTTTGCGGCAAGGGCGACGCGCGCCATATCGCCGCCAGCCTACCCGGCGGGGTGCGCATCCATAATTTCTATGTCCCGGCCGGCGGCGATGTTCCCGATGCGAAGAAGAACGATAAATTCGCCCATAAGCTCGATTTTATGGAGGAGATGCGCGGCTGGTTTTCAGAATTAGGGCCGCGTTCAAAGTCTATCCTGGTTGGCGATTTAAATGTCGCGCCGAGCGAGAACGATGTCTGGTCGCACAAGCAATTGCTGAAAATTGTCTCGCACACGCCGGTCGAGGTCGAGCTGTTGAACGCTGTCATCGCTTCGCATGACTGGCTCGATGTCGCGCGCGAACTCATTCCCGAGCCGGAAAAGCTCTACACCTGGTGGTCCTATCGGGCGAAAGATTGGCGCCAATCCAATCGCGGCCGGCGTCTTGACCATATCTGGGTGAGCCCGGCGCTGAAAAAACCAGCGCTCGATGGCGGACGTAAAGCCTATCAAATCCATGACGACGCACGCGGCTGGGAGCGGCCGTCGGACCATGCGCCCGTGTCGCTGACGCTTAGTTTATAATACAATTTGCGTTGACTCTGACCATGGGTCACGAATGCATACCCACCTCTCCCCCATCGGGGCTATCGGATTCACACATTTGTGGATGCTGGG
>JAJFGE010000166.1 GCA_021776295.1 Hyphococcus sp. | reverse complement strand
GCTTGGTCAATTGATGAAACACGCTATTTTGATGGCGCATGACGTTGATCTCCATTCGTGTCCAAAACATCGCTAAATGCTTGGAAACGAGTAGAATCAATGTCGTGCAACCAGTCCACTAACTTAAACCGGACACCAGTGGACGCATCCGGGATGACGGCGGAGGAGAAACCCGCTCCGTCACTTCGCCGCAGCGGCCTACCCGCTCTTTTTCGCCGCAATCCAGGCGACGATTTTCCGTTCCAGCACTGGCAGCGGCATGGAGCCGGTCATCAAGATTTCGTCGTGGAAGGCGCGGATGTCGAAACTGTCGCCGAGCGTGGTTTCTGCTTTTTCGCGCAGTTCATTAATCTTCAGCATGCCGAGCTTATAAGATGTCGCCTGGCCGGGCCACACGGCGTAGCGCTCAATCTCGCGGGTGACGGAGGCGCGAGTATCGCCGGTGACGGACTGCATGTAGTCAATCGACTGCTCGCGGGTCCAGTGTTTGTGGTGCAGGCCGCTATCAACCACCAGACGCGCAGCGCGGAAAAGCTCCGACTGCAGACGGCTAAGATTGCCGAGCCGGTCGTTCTCATACATTCCCATTTCAGCGGCGACCTGTTCGGCGTAAAGCGCCCAGCCCTCGGCAAATTCCGAATAGCCGAGCATGTTACGGATCAGCGGCAGGCCGGCCGATTGCTCCAGCGAGCGCTGGAAGTGATGGCCGGGAACCGCCTCATGATAGGTCAGCGTTTTCAGCGTGTGCTTGGGCCAGTCCGCGGTGTCTTTAAGGTTGATCCAATAGATGCCGCCGCGCGAGCCGTCGAGCGCCGGGCTGGTGTAATAACCGCCGGGAGAGGCGTCTTGTTCATAGACCGGAATGCGGCGCACCTCGACGCTTTGTTCGGGAATGGTTCCAAACCAGTCCGGCGCGGCCACCATGATGTCCTCAACCTGAATATTGAGTGACGCGAGAAGTTCAGCGCGGCCTTCATCCGTATTCGGATAACGCATATCCGCACGCAGACCGATAGCTTCGAACCGTTCCGCAACTGAGCCGCCGGTTATGCCTTCGGCCTGAAAAATCGCCTCCATTTCGGCGGTGATGCGCGCAACCTCAGACAATCCAAGCGCGTGAATATCATCGCCAGTGCGCCCGCCGGCGCCAAAAGAGTCTAGCGCATGCTGGTAAAACTCAGCGCCGGCATCGCCGAGGCGCCACACGCCCGCTTCGCGGCCTGCCTGTTCAGTGAAGGTTTCAAGCGCCGCCGCCAGCCGCGCATAGGCGGGATATACTACGGTCTCGACAGCCTCCACGGCGCGCCGGTTTAAGGCGTTGCGCTCGTCTTCGCTAAGCTCTTCAATCTCAGCCAGCTTTGCCGAGAATGTCGTCGCCAGCGGACTGGCGCCCGGTTCAGCGGATGTGAAACCATTGATAGACCCGACCGCGCCTGCAATTGCAAAATAGGGCGGTACGACGCCAAGCGCGGCGTCGCCGCCGAGGGATTCGATTACCTCGTCAAACACCCGCCCGAACTCAGCCAGGCGAGAAAGATAGGCTTCCGCGTCGGCTTTTGACGCCAAAGGTTGCTGGGTCTGCAACAGGCGCGGCAGGAACAGGTGCGCGCCAGTGAGTTGGGTGACGACATAGGGACTGGCCGAGCCCCAGGGCGTAGCGCCGCCAATGTCAAACTGATTGCGCCGCGCGCCGGTCTCATAAGCATCGCGCAACACATCATAGGTGATGCGCGCTTGCGTTCCCAGCGCATCGCGGTCGAGCCCGCGAATATCCTGCAGAAACCGCTCGTTCATGTGGCGCGCCTCATCGCTGGCGGCAAAGCCATATTTCCCGAGCCGGGCGTTGTAGCCCTCGCCGGCAATCTTCTCGCTGACGCCAAGGATGGTGGCGAATTCCGGCGCGGCTTTTAAAACCTCCGCCGCATGCGCCGCCGCCATCTCCAGCAGCACGTCGTCAGGATTGGCGACAATGGCCTCTTCAGCCGCCGGCGGCTGCGCATCCGCAGCGGACGTTTCAGCGGCGCCGTCTTTCTTGCCGCAACCGGCAAGCGCAACAGCAAGCGCCGCAGCGCCCGTAAATAAAATCCGTTTGTGTGTGCGCATAGTTGTTTTCCCTCACCTGTCCGTCAGTCCATGGCGGGCTAGCCTAGAGCATTTTCCGATAGAATGGATACTGGTTTTGCGTTTGAAAATGCGAGAAACACAACAATCCGGCGCGATTTATGGCTGACGGCGCGGTTGCACCAGATAGCGCCCATAGACAACTGCGAACACCGCGAAGGCGCTGCTCCAGACCAGGGCGGCAAAGCCCATCGCGATATTGTAGGAAACCGGCAGCAGCGATGCGGCGACGCGCAAGCCCGCGCCGATATTGACCAAGGCGTAGATCGCAATCGTCAGCCGGTCAGCCTCAAGCGCGTAGCCTGCATGACCGCGGGTTGCGCGCGTCATCACCGCCAGCGTCATCACCCCGGCAGCGCCCGCGGTCAACGCATGCAACGCCGCGCTTTGCGCGATAAGGCTCGGCGCCAATAGTGACAATCCCAGCAAGACGATCGCTGTGGCGAGCCAGAAATATCCAAGGTGCAAGATAACAACCAGCGGCTCAGCAATGGTGCGCCAGCCGCGCCAACGCAACAGCCGGATATAGTGCAGCGCCCCGGCGGCAATCAGAATGGCGCCGCTCAGAGCCGCGCCTGGCGCGAACAGCCAGGCCAAAACCCCCGCGACAAGCACCCCGAGCGCAACCTTATCGATTGCCGCAAACGGCGCGTCGAATGGCGCCCCGCTGGTTTTCGCCAACCAGTTTCGGGTAAAGCTCGGCGTGACGCGCCCGCCGATCAGCGCCAGCAGGACAGCAATAACGCCCAGCCCCCAATGCAGACCAAATGTTCCCGCCCCGTCTCGCGCCAGACCAACATGCCAAAGGATATTGCCCAGCCCGAGAAGACCAATCAGTATACAGATTGGAATGTTGCGCCAGTTCTTGCCGGTGATCACCTCGCGCCATAACAGCAAATCCAGCACAATCAAAAAGCCGCAATCGATCACCATCGCCAGCGGCGCGCCGATCAGGTCTGCGGAAAGAATTGCCGCCCGCCCAGCGAGCCACAACCCGGCCAGCGCCGCAAGGCGCAACCCGTTGATCGGCAAACGGCCGGTCCAATTGGGAACGGCTGTCAGAATAAATCCGGCGATCACGGCGGCGACATAGCCATAGATCATCTCATGGGCGTGCCAGGCGATCAGCCCGTTTGGCGGATTAAACGTAAATAGACCGCTATAAGCCGCCGCTGTGATGAGCGGCGTAATCGCTGCGATGAGCGCGCCGCCGAGGAAGAACGGGCGAAAGCCGAAGCTAAAGAACGCCGGGCCTTTATATTGTCGCATCTGTTCGGCGGAAGACATTATGACGATCCTATTTTAAAGTTGCGCCCATGGTTTTTAAAACTGATTGCTGCAAAAAATAAGCCCCCGCAAGATGCGGGGGCTTGTGTAGTGTATCCGTTGTTTCGCTAAAAGAGAAAAATCAGTCGCCTTTAGAAATTTCCTTGCCGGTTTCCTGATCGACGATTTTCATAGACAGGCGGACCTTGCCGCGATCGTCAAAGCCGAGAAGTTTGACGAAAACTTCGTCGCCTTCTTTTACGACATCGGTGGTTTTCTCTGCGCGCTCATTGGCGAGCTGGGAAATATGCACCAAGCCGTCGCGCGGGCCGAAGAAGTTGATGAAGGCGCCAAAGTCCATGGTCTTGACGACCGTGCCTTTGTAGATTTCGCCAACTTCCGGCTCGGCGACAATCGAATGGATCCACTTGTAGGCCGCATCGATTTTTTCTTTGTCGTTGGACGCAATCTTGATCAGGCCGTCGTCATTGACGTTGATCTTGGCGCCGGTTTCTTCAACGATCTGGCGGATGATTTTGCCGCCGGCGCCGATGACGTCGCGGATTTTTTCCTTGTTGATCTGCATGGTCTCAATACGCGGCGCATAATCGCCAAGATCGTCACGAGCGGTGTCGAGAGATTTGCTCATCTCACCGAGAATATGCATGCGTCCGTCTTTGGCCTGATCGAGCGCCACTTTCATGATCTCCTCGGTGATGCCGGCGATTTTGATGTCCATCTGCAAGGAAGTAACGCCCTCATCGGTGCCGGCGACTTTAAAGTCCATATCGCCCAGATGGTCTTCGTCGCCAAGAATGTCGGACAGCACCGCATAGCGCTCGCCTTCCAAGATAAGCCCCATGGCGATGCCGGCGACCGGGCGCTTGATTGGCACGCCGCCATCCATCAGCGCCAGCGAGGCGCCGCAAACCGTCGCCATGGACGATGAGCCATTGGACTCAGTGATTTCCGAGACCAGACGAATAACGTAAGGAAATTCCTCCTGGGGCGGAATAACCGCTTTCATCGCCCGCCAGGCGAGCTTGCCGTGGCCGATTTCGCGGCGTCCGGTAAAGCCCATGCGGCCAACTTCGCCGACCGAATAGGGCGGGAAGTTATAATGCAGGAGGAACTGTTCTTTATAAGTGCCAGCCAGCGCATCGATGAATTGCTCATCTTCGCCAGTGCCAAGGGTTGCCACCACCAGCGCCTGGGTTTCGCCGCGGGTGAACAGCGCCGAGCCGTGGGTGCGCGGCAGGATGCCGGCTTCAGCGACAATCGGGCGAACGGTTTTGGTGTCGCGGCCATCAATACGCTCGCCAGTGTCGAGAATGCCGTTGCGGACAATGTCAGATTCAATCGCTTTAAACAGACCGCCGACAACGCTTTTTGGCAGCGCATTTTCGTCTTCGTCATTACAGAATTCGGCAATCGCTTTGCTTTTCGCCTCGCCAAGCTTTTCCTGACGCACCTGTTTGACCTGCTCATTATAGGCAGTGCGAACATCGGCCTCGACCAGCGCGCGGACTTTGCCTTCGTGCTCAGAATGGTCCGGGGCGACAAAATCCCATGGCTCTTTGGCGCTGTCTTCGGCAAAATCGAGGATGAGATCGATCGCTTCTTTCGCCGCTTTGTGACCAAAGCCAACCGCGCCGAGCATCACTTCTTCGGACAGCTCTTTGGCTTCCGATTCAACCATCATCACCGCGTCAGCCGTGCCGGCCATGACCAGGTCGAGCTTGGTTTCCGGCATCTCGTCGATCTGCGGGTTTAAAACATACTCGCCATTGATATAGCCCACGCGCGCGGCGGCAATCGGTCCGAGGAACGGAACCCCGGCAATCGTCAGTGCGGCGGAAACAGCAATCATCGCCACCATATCAGGGTCGTTTTCCAGATCGTGCGACAACACCTGCGCTACGACCAGAACTTCGTTTTTAAAACCTTTAGCGAACAAGGGGCGGATCGGCCGGTCTATCAGGCGCGAGGTCAGCGTTTCTTTTTCGGTCGGACGCGCTTCGCGTTTGAAATAGCCGCCGGGCACGCGCCCCGCCGCATAATAGCGTTCTTGATAGTGAACGGTTAAGGGAAAGAAATCGAAATTCGGGTTCGGTACTTTTGCGGCAGTTACCGCGGCGAGAACCGTGGTCTCGCCATAAGTGGCGAGCACAGCGCCATCGGCTTGGCGCGCCATGCGCCCGGTCTCAAGGGTCAGCGTGCGCCCGCCCCATTCGATTGATTTTTTCGTGATGTTAAACATTTTTCTTCTCTCTCGTGAATCGCGCCCTACGCGGATCGTCTGGCGCCCTGGTTATGTAGCCATGTCAGAAGGGGAACTTTATTCTCACCTATCTCGGCTGCATTCGGATAGCGCCGTCAATTCGAAAGACGGCGCCGTTAATCATTGTGTTGCGGCATATCTCCAATGCCAGCGATGCGTATTCTTCGGGTTTGCCAAGCCGTTTGGGAAACGGAACCATGGCGGAGAGCGCGTCTTGAACCTTTTGGTCCATGCCCGCCATCATCGGCGTCCAGAAAATTCCGGGCGCGATGGTGTTGACGCGAATGCCGACATTCATCAGGTCGCGCGCGACCGGCAACGTCATACCCGCGACGCCGGCCTTGGATGCGGCATAAGCCGCCTGGCCAATCTGGCCCTCAAAGGCGGCGACCGAGGCGGTGTTGATAATCACCCCGCGCTCGCCATCGGCGCCGGGTTCGCGCTTTTCCATCTCAACGGCAACGAGGCGCGTGCAGTTAAACGTCCCGGCAAGGTTGATATCGAGAACCTTTTTAAAGCTCTCTAACCGGTGCGGGCCGTTCTTGCCGATGGTCTTCTCGCCAATCGCAATGCCGGCGCAATTGATAAGAATGGACGGGAGCCCGTGTGCGGCGGCAGTCTTGTCCAGCGCTGCGGCGATAGTGTCTTCATCTGTGACGTCTACGGAGCAAAATATTCCGCCAAGCTCGGCGGCCAGCGCCTCGCCTTTGTCCGCATTAAGATCCCACAGCGCCACCTTGACGCCGGCTTCGTGCAGCGCCGCCGCGGTTGCCGCGCCCAGACCAGACGCGCCGCCTGTCACAATTGCAGATTTATCGGAAAGGTTCATTCTATTCTATTTCTCTCAACGCTCGCGGCCTTTGATCCCTACGCCGCTCTCTCCCGCGAAAGCGGGAATGAGCGGGGATTGGGCGCGAGCAACCCGTTAGCGCCGGATGCCAAGCGCTTCGATCAGCTTTTTATAGCGGGGCTCGTCGCCACGCTTGACGTAATCGAGCAGGCGGCGACGCTGAGACACCATTTTGAGGAGCCCGCGGCGCGAATGGTTGTCTTTCTTGTGTTCTTTAAAGTGCTCGGTGAGGTTGGTGATGCGCTCGGTGAGGATGGCGACCTGCACCTCGGGAGAGCCGGTATCGTCGGTCTTCTGAGCAAATTTTTTGATGAGTTCAGCCTTACGGCCAGCCGTAATCGACATAGTCTTCCTCCGCGGCGTCGCTATGGTTTCCGGCCCCGCCGGGACGCCGTCCAGCAGGGTCAGGGATTTGGCGCGGCTTATGGGGGAAAAGGCCGGCAATGGCAAGGGGTGAGAAGGGCAAACCGAAGGCCGAAAGTCTCCCGTCCCGGATCAGCGCCCTTCCCGATCAGGCTTGTCTGCGCCATCCTTCATGACGCGAGCAACCTCTTCCTTCGCAATCTGAATTTTTCTTGTTTCGCTAAACTTCCGCCGGCTTATCAACGGCGCGCCCTGGCGCTTTTGCGGCTTGCACAAAAGGCAGCCGGCTCGGGTCGATTTTGGACCTTTTCGTTTGTGATGCGCCAT
>JAJFGE010000165.1 GCA_021776295.1 Hyphococcus sp. | reverse complement strand
GGATGCCGTCTCGGGGTTTCCTATCCGGAAATTTACGAGATGCAGGCGCGCGCGATCATGCTGGCGGCTTGCGCCGTCGCCGCCGAGACCGGCGACAAGATTGTGCCGGAAATTATGATCCCGCTGGTCGCTAAACGCGCGGAGTTGAGCTTTGTGAAGGCCCGCGTCGATGCGGTGGCGGCGGTTGTTCTGAAAGAGACCGGCGGCGATGTCGTCTACCTTGTGGGGACAATGATTGAATTGCCGCGCGCGGCGCTCACGGCCGATGAGATTGCGGAGGATGCTGAATTTTTCTCCTTCGGCACCAATGATTTGACGCAGACGACCTTCGGGCTGAGCCGTGATGATGCGGCTTCATTCCTGCCGGACTATATGCGCCGCGGAATTTTTGAGCGCGACCCGTTTGTGACGCTCGATATCAAAGGCGTTGGCGCGCTGGTGGAGATTGCCGCTGAGAAGGGCCGCAAGGCGCGCCCTGGGCTCAAATTAGGCATCTGCGGGGAGCATGGCGGCGATCCGGACTCGATTGCGTTCGTGGAAGGGCTTGGCCTCGATTATGTGTCCTGTTCGCCATACCGCACGCCAATTGCGCGTCTTGCTGCAGCGCAAGCAAAACTCGGCGAAAAATAAGCTCAGACAGTCACATATTTGGTTACGGTTAATTTCACTATGAGATTAGCCGCCTGAATTCAATGGGTTAGGGCCCAATTGGAAAGGTTAACATAAGGTTAATATACGCCGATTTTATTTGCACATGCGGCGTCAGGGCGCCATATAACGCCGTCTCGCGCTGAATAGGGCGCGTTTTTTGCGTTGCGTAGGGAAGCTTTAAAGTTTGAGATTAAAATGGCCGGTTCTCTGGTCGCTATAGCAGGCAGAATATATCGTGAACGATCGCCGTCTACATAAACCCCAAGAGGCCCATTGGACCTTGCGCAGCCTGTTGGCTGTGGGGCTGCTGAGCGTCTGCGTGGTAGCGGCCACGCTGAGCGCGACAGTGAACGCTGACCGCGCGGCGGCTGACCGCAAGGCGCAGCTGGCGATTGCTGAAGAGGCTGACCTGGTCGCCGATCTCGCCCGCTATCTCGCCTCTGAGACCGCAGCGGCGCGCACAGCGCTGGATAAGCCGCGCTTAAAACCGGCGCGCTCGACCGCTTCGGTTCTCGCCGGTGATAATGCGCTGACCGATTTCGTCGATTTTGATTTTACCACGCTGACGGTCGCCAAGCTTGGCGGCGAAGAACGCACTTGCCTGGCGCAAGCGATTTATTATGAAGCGCGCTCCGAGCCGCGTATCGGCCAGCTGGCGGTCGCCGACGTTGTCCTCAACCGCGTCGCCAGCCCGCTTTATCCGGGCTCGGTTTGCGGCGTGGTCTTTCAGGGCTCGCAGCGGCGCACCGGCTGTCAATTCTCGTTCACCTGCGACGGCTCCATGCAGGCGCGGCTCAATAAACGCAAATGGAAATCGTCCAAGCAACTTGCCGGCGCCATCCTTGCGGGCATTCGCGCGCCTGTCAGCCGCAAGGCGACGCATTACCACGCTAATTATGTCGATCCTTATTGGGCCGCGAAGATGACGCCAACGGCCAGCATCGGCACCCACAAATTTTATAAAATACCGAGCCGGCGCACTATCGCCGCTGCCCCGGCGGCGATGTAGAGCGCTTGGCGCGCGCCTTGCAATCAGCAAAAATCCAATCCAACATCAAGGCTCGGCGCTGAGTGTGTGATCCAGCCCGATGAGATGATATCGACGCCGGTCGCTGCAATCGCGTGGACGGTTTTGACGGTAACATTGCCGGACGCCTCGAGGATGACGCGGGCCTGATTGATATCGACCGCCTGTTTCATATCGTCTGTAGACATATTATCCAATAAGATAACATCAGCGCCGCCGGTGATTGCCGTTTCCAGCTGGTCAAGGCGGTCGATTTCAATCTCAACTTTGACCATATGTCCGAGCGAAGATTTTGCGGCGGCAAGCGCGGGCGCGATGCCGCCTGCGGCGGCGATGTGGTTGTCCTTAATCATCACCGCATCATACAGCCCGAAACGATGATTGTGACCGCCGCCGCACAAGACCGCGTGTTTTTCTAGCGCGCGCAGGCCCGGAGTGGTCTTGCGGGTGCAGGTGATTTGCGCCTTGGTCCCGGCGACAGCGTCCACCAGGGCGGCGGTTGCGGTTGCGACGCCGGAGAGATGACCGAGGAAATTCAGCGCAACGCGTTCGGCGGAGAGAATACCGCGTGACGGGCCGTCAAGCGAGATGAGGACATCGCCTTGTTCGACCCGCGCGCCATCGCCAGCCTCGACTGTGACATTGATGGCCGGGTCCACCTGCCGGAAGGCGGCGCCGGCGGCGTCAACGCCGGCAATCACGCCGGGTTTGCGTGCGGCAATGATGGCGCGCGATACCGCGCTGGCGGAGATGGTCGCATTGGAGGTAATGTCGCCGGCGTCGCCAAGGTCTTCGTGCAGCGCGCGCGCTGCCGCCTCGTCAACCACATGGGGGGTGAGGCGCGGCAGGCTCATTCGTCGTCCTCGTCTTCCTCATAGGCGCCTGTAGTGCAGATTTCGGTATTAAACGCCTCTTCATCCGTTCCCGGATGGTCTGTCCGGAAATGTCCGCCGCGCGATTCCTCGCGCATCAGCGCGCCTTGCGCAATCAGCTCCGCGGTGATGAGCGCGCTTTTTAAGCCGCTGGTCATGAACGGGCTGATATTGAGCGCGTGAATAACGTCAATCACCAGCAACAGGCCTTCGCGCGACCGGTTGAGCGCGCACCCCTCCGACATTTTGCTGCGCAGGCGCGCCATGGCGTCCGGGTCGGCGGGTTTGGATGCAAGGTCCATACGGTCCGCCGGGGCGCCGGCGTTTATGCGCTTGGTAGTTTCTATGTCGCGCAGCTGATCGGCGATACGCGCGCCAAACACCACCGCTTCTAGCAGCGAGTTGGAGGCGAGGCGATTGGCGCCGTGAACGCCGGTCGAGGCGACCTCGCCCACCGCCCACAATCCATCGACGGAGGACTGGCCGTTAAGGTCCGTGGCGACGCCGCCCATGTGATAATGCGCCGCCGGGGCGACCGGCATCAATTGCTTGCGCGGATCTATGCGGGCTTTCTGGCAGGAGGCGAACACGGTGGGGAAGGCCTCGGGAAAACGCGCGCCGATCGCCTCGCGCGCATCAAGGAAAGCGCTGCGGCCGGCGACAATCTCCGCTTCGACCGCGCGTGCGACAATGTCCCGGGGCGCCAGCTCCAGCGACTTATGATAGTCCTCCATGAACCGCTTGCCGTCGGCGTTGACGAGGAGGGCGCCGGCGCCGCGCAGCGCTTCGGTGGCGAGCGGGGCGGGATCGGCGCCAATATCAAGTGCGGTGGGGTGGAACTGGACAAATTCCGGATCGCGGATAATCGCGCCGGCGCGCGCCGCAAAAGCAAGCCCATGGCCCTGCGC
>JAJFGE010000164.1 GCA_021776295.1 Hyphococcus sp. | reverse complement strand
CTGGTCGAAAAGCTCGGCAAGACCATGGCGGTGTCGGAAGATTTTCCCGCCTTCATCGTCAATCGTGTGTTGATGCCGATGATCAATGAAGCGATTTACACGCTCTATGAAGGCGTCGGCTCAGTCGAGGCGATCGATACGGCGATGAAACTTGGCGCCAATCACCCGATGGGGCCGCTTCAGCTTGCCGACTTTATTGGCCTCGACACCTGCCTCGCCATCATGCAGGTTCTGTATGAGGGGCTTGCCGATACCAAATATCGTCCGTGTCCGTTGCTTGTAAAATATGTTGAAGCCGGGTGGCTGGGGCGCAAAACCGGACGAGGGTTTTACGACTATTCCGGCGCCGAGCCAGCGCCCACAAGGTAGTTGTTTGATCTTGCGCTGATTAGCTGGTCTAAACCCTGCGGCGCAACCAACCCGCCATCATTTTGGAGGAGACCATCATGACCGTTGCACGCATTACGGAAATTATCTGCGGCTCGTCAAAAAGCTTTCAAGACGCCATCGAGAAGGGGCTTGAGCGCGCCCAAAAAACGCTCAGCAATATTGAAGGCGCCTGGGTGAAGGACCAGTCGATGATTCTCGACAATGGAAAAATCAAGGAATATCGCGTCATCTTGAAAGTCACCTTTATCCTTAAAGGCTGACCCACATCGATTACATAAAAAAACGGCCGCCCATGGCGAGCGGCCGTTTGTTCATCATTCGTTCAATTATTCTATGTGCGTAACTTTAAGGTCCAGCACATCCGGCAAGGTCTGAGGCGTAACCCCGCCTGATTCCAGCTCTGAGAACGCGACCGGCTCGGCTGGATTAGCGCTGATTTCCAGCGCCCCGCCCTTGGCGACAAAATTGGCCACGGCCTCAACATAACCGGAAACCCGCGGATTAAATTGCACCAGTTGCATGCCGGATAACCGGATCATCGCCGGCGCCGACTGGCGAAGATCGCTTCCCGATCCGCCCATCTGCAGAGCGGCAAGGTCAAAGATCGCATCCAGCGCCTTTTCATCTTCCAGTTTCATCGAGAAATTGTCGAACGCCCCCAACACCGCAAGCGGGTTTTCCTCGCCATTGCCCATCGCCTCGGCCGCCTCCTCAAGTTTCAGCCCGCTGAGACCAAGGCCCATGGAAATATTTGCCGCGCTATCGGCATTAACGACATATTCCAATGCGCCAGCGCCGCTATCGGCGTTCCATTTCCATTCCGCATAACCGTCACCCTTCACGTCATCAAGGCCGTGGCGCTTGAGGATCTCAAGCGCCGCCTCGTCGGTTTCAGACACATAGGCGGTAAGGTCATAAACCCCGCCTTTTGTGTCCGTGCGAATTTTCGATGGCACAAGCCAGGTGAATTCGGCCGCGGAAATCGTCGTTTCTTCGACGGTCATCAAGCGGCGACCCTCGATAAAAGTTTCCATCTCGGTTGCTTTCATCGTCCCCAGATCGATGAGGTTGCGCTCCGTCACTGGCGGCGTCTCGCCTTTCAGGCCCCATGACAGCAAGTTTGAAAAGTCGATATCGCGCCAGGCCAGCGCGGCGATTGTGGTGCGTTGATTGCTGAGCGCCAGCAAATTCTTCAGCGGCCCGTTCATCAACGCCGCGCCCTGCGGGCCAAACGCCTGGCCGAGACTGGCGATCGCTGCATCGGACTGTGATACTTTATAATCAAGGCCATTGGCGATAATGGCGGTAAGCTTGCCGTCGGCCATCCCGACAAATCTGAGATCGGGCGCGAGCATCGCTATGCTGGCGCCTTCGCTCTCTTCTACAGAAAAGGAAATGTCTTTGAAATAAACCCCGGCAAGGCTTACCGCATTAAAGAACCGAGCCGCCTCGTTGCCTTGCCCGTCGCCGTCAGGCCCGCCCTGACGGATGGCGAGTTTGTCGAACTCGATCCCGCCAATCGTCATCGCGCCCTCGTTTTCATCAACGCCTTCGGCGCTGACATCAAGGAGACGCAGTTTCTGAAAAACTGTTTCAAACGGCGCATCCGCGCCGGCGTCGGTCGCATTGTCGATGCGCGCAATCGCATCCAGATCAACGCCGTAAAATTCCGCGCGCTTAATGAGAATGGCCTCGCCGCCATCATCATCGGCAAACCGCAAGTTCGAAACCACCGTCGCGCCAATTTTTTTATCAAACGCAACACTGTCATAGGTGGGGTTGGCCTCGTCCGGCATCATCGCCAGCAGTGCTGCAATATCGACCTCCTCGCCGTCTTTGAGCCGGAAGTCAGCATCCAGCGGCGATGCGGCGGAGGCTTTCGCCGCCTTGGCGCTGGCCGCGCTCTTGGGCGCTTGGCCGCCCGCGTCTTTATCGCCGCAAGCGACCAGCGTTAAGGCGATGGCGCCGGCAATAAGTATTCTTGAAATTCCCATGAATTTCTGCTCCCTCTTTGATTTTCCCAACACCATAACGGCCGGCGCATATGCGCCAATGTCGTAGACTAATATGCCTCTAATCTGAAGTATCTTTTCGTCTAGGAAAATTGGCGGTCGCCTGGCATTCACCCGGCGACGCCAATCAGGGAATAGCCGATTGCACCAATCGAACCGCTTCCGGACTGGTCCAATCCGCCTCGCCGACCAGCCGGCCGACCTCGCGGCCCTTGGCGTCGTATAAAATACTCACCGGCAGCACGTTAGCGCCGCCGATGGATGTTGCAAAAATCAACCTCGGATCGGCGTAAAGCTTGAGGTTGGTGATTTCGAGGCGGTCGAGAAACGCCGCCGCCGCGACCGGCCCGCGCGGGTCGGCGGCAATCGCCACGACCTCAAATTTGCCCCCGCCCAGCTTTTCCTGCAACGCGTCCAGCGAGGGCAATTCCTTCAGGCAGGGCGCACACCACGTCGCCCAGAAATTGACCAACACTGCGCGTCCGCGAAAATCCGCCAGCGATATTGGCCGCCCCTCATAGTCGAATGAAATCTTCGGCGCGCCGCGGGGTGGGAAAGCATAGACAAAATCGGCCATTTCACCGGTGAGAAGCGCGAGATCATGATTGAGCGCTGTGGGCTGATTATACCTGCGCGGCTGGACGCTGGCGGCTATAATAAAGTAGACGAGCGCAAGCGAACCCGCGCCGCCCCACAACAGTAGCCAAAATCGCGGTTGCCGAAACGCCGCCACGGCCGTGCTCCTTTTTAAGACGATAGAAGATTTATGATGACAGATAAGACCAACAGCAAAGAAAGCCAAATCTGGGGCGGGCGATTTTCGCAAGGCCCGGCCGCCATCATGGAGGAAATCAACGCCTCCATCGATATCGACCGGCGGCTATGGCGCGAAGACATTGCCGGCTCGCGGGCCCATAGCGACATGTTGTCCGCCGCCGGGATTATTTCCAGCGCCGACAACCAGGCGATCCAGAACGGGCTCGACGAGATCGCCGGTGAGATTGAGCGCGATGAATTTACTTTCTCCAAAGCGCTTGAAGACATTCACATGAATATCGAGGCGCGGCTGAAGGAGATTATCGGCGAGCCTGCGGGGCGCCTGCACACGGCGCGCTCACGCAACGATCAGGTGGCGACGGATTTTCGTATCTGGGTGCGGGAGGCTTGCGAACAGGCTGAGGCCTCCTTGAAGCTACTGATGGCAAGCCTTGCGAAAAAAGCCCGCGACAATGCTGACGCGGTGATGCCGGGCTTTACGCATTTGCAAACCGCCCAACCGGTGACTTTCGGCCATCACTTGCTTGCCTATGTTGAAATGTTCTCGCGTGATGCGGCGCGCTTTTCCGATGCGCGTGCGCGCATGAATGAATGCCCGCTGGGTGCGGCCGCACTTGCCGGAACATCGTTTCCTATTGACCGTGACGCGACTGCCGCCGCGCTTGGCTTTGAGCGTCCTTGCGCCAATTCGCTTGACGCGGTGTCGGCGCGCGATTTCGCGTTAGAGGCGCTCAGCGCCGCGACCATCGCCGCCACGCATCTGTCACGCCTGGCCGAAGAAATGGTGCTATGGACATCGCCGCATTTCGATTTCGTGCGCCTGTCCGACAGTTTCTCAACCGGCTCGTCGATCATGCCGCAAAAACGCAACCCCGATGCGGCCGAGCTGGTGCGCGCCAAGGCCGGGCGGATAATCGCCTCACTGACCAATTTGGCTGTCGTCATGAAGGGGCTGCCGCTGGCCTATTCAAAAGACATGCAGGAAGACAAAGCCGCGACCTTTGAGGGTTTTGACGCGCTGGCGCTGGCGCTTGCCGCCATGGCTGGCATGATCGGCGACTTAACCCCCAATCGCGCGGCGATGAAGGCTGCGGCCGGGCGCAGCTACGCCACCGCCACCGACCTTGCCGACTGGCTGGTGCGGGCGCTCAACATGCCGTTCCGCGAGGCCCATCATGTCACCGGCGCGGTGGTTGCGGTCGCCGAAAAAAGCGGGCTCGATCTGGAAGCGCTCGATCTGAAAGAAATGCAAAAGATCGAGCCGCGCATTACCGATGACGTTTTTTCCGTGCTGTCCGTTGACGCATCAGCAGCCTCGCGCACATCTTATGGCGGCGCGGCGCCGGCAAATGTAAAACGCCAGGCGAACCGCTGGATCGCCGCTCTATCCAAGGAGACATAAACATGCGCGCCCTGATTATTCTGATGACCATATTGTTTGCGGTTTCAGCCTGCGGCAAGAAGGCGCCCTTGCGTCCGCCGGAAAAGCCGCCCGAACAATCGCTGCGCTAAAGCGCTGAACAAGGGCCAGTCCTTTGCATCATTTTACCTATAAAGACAATCGTCTGTTTGCAGAAGATGTTGACGTGACGACGCTGGCTGAGGAAATCGGCACGCCGTTCTACGTCTATTGCGAGGCCACCTTGCGGCGGCATTTGCGTATCTTCGCCGACGCATTCGCCAACAGCGATGCGCTGATCGCCTATTCGGTCAAAGCCAGCTCGAACATCTCTGTTTTGAAAGTGTTGGCCAGCGAAGGCGCCGGCGCTGACGTTGTCTCCGCCGGCGAATTGCGCCGTGCGCTCATCGCCGGCGTCGCGCCTCAAAAAATCGTCTTTTCCGGCGTCGGCAAAACCCGCGACGAGCTTTCCTTCGCACTCGATGCAAATATCTATCAATTCAACGTCGAATCCGAGCCGGAACTTATCGCCCTTAACGAGATCGCCCAGGCCAAAGGCCGGCGGGCGCCGATTGCGTTGCGGATAAACCCCGATGTCGCGGCCGGCGGACACGAGAATATTTCGACCGGCAAATCCGAAGATAAATTCGGCGTGCCATGGCCCCGCGCCCGCGCCCTCTACGCTACAGCCCGCACCATGAAAGGCGTCGAAATAAAGGGCGTCGATGTTCATATCGGCTCGCAAATCGATGATCTGGCGCCATTTGAAGCGGCGTTCAAAAAGGTGTCTGTGCTGATTAATGATCTGCGCAGCGACGGTTGTGCGATTGAACGGCTCGACCTTGGCGGCGGGCTCGGCATTCCCTATGGCGAAGGCGCAACACCGCCGCACCCTGACGCTTATGCGGCAATGATTAAAAGGGTGACGGCGCCGCTCGGCGTGCAACTGATCTTTGAGCCCGGCCGAATGATCGCCGGCAACGCTGGCACGCTTGTTGCGCGCGTTATTTACGTCAAAGACGGCGCCACCCGGAAATTTCTCATTTTAGACGCCGGTATGAACGACTTAATGCGGCCGGCGCTTTATGACGCCTATCATGAACTCTGGCCGGTGGTGAAAAGCCGCGACACCAGCGAGGCCTATGATGTGGTCGGGCCGATATGCGAATCCACCGACCGGTTTGCTAAAGCCCGCACGTTGCCGCATCAACGCGCCGGCGACCTTATTGCCATCATGTCCGCCGGCGCCTATGGCGCGTCGCAAACATCACAATACAACTCCCGCCCGCTCATTCCTGAAATATTGGCGTGCGGCCAACGCTATGCGATCATCCGCAAGCGGCCAACATTTGATGAAATTATCGATGGCGAAGCGATTGCCGACTGGCTGCGCTAAAGCGCATTCACAAAAAGTGTGTGCGGTTTTTGGGTTCGAATGCGCGACCAATAAAAATCTAATCCATCAAGCGATTCCTCTTAATCGCTTGATGGATTAGAGCACACCGGCGATGACAAGGTTATTGTAAACAATCCCGGCATTGATCGCAGAGGCCACCGCAAAGAAGCTAATGACAATCCAGTGCGGAAACCACAACACCATGAAACTGATGACGCCCTGAAGCGCCAGCTTGGCGGCGATCCATCCGTCGCCGGCATGAAACATCACACTGCGCACCAGCGGGTTGGCCTCCATCCCGGCGCCGCTATCAAGCGCGGCGACGGTCGAATAAATGTCGATAATCCCGACAATGTTATACGCAATCACCACCGTCCAGGCGGCCATCCGGCCCAATGCCGAGGCCCGCGATTTCGCCGCGTCCTGCGCCAGCCTGCCCCGGCGCTTTGCCGTACCGAAAAAAAACACCAACACCGTCTCTCCCGGAATTAACCGTTAACCGCTTACAATCTGCGCCAATACGGGCCCTAAAAAGGACAAAACCCGACCGCATTAAGTCGACGCGCACGCGCCGCAGCTATAGGGTGCAAGAAGTATGACGACCGAGTTGGCACACCCTTCCCGCCGTGAAAAGCACGCGCCTGGCGAGATGACAATCATCGCGGCGCGCTGCGTCCTGTTTTGGGAGCGCGCCTGGCCGGCAATGCTGCCGGCGCTTGGCGTTGCCGCAATATTTATCATGCTCGCCCTGTTCAGCGCCTGGCGGCTTACCCCCGGCTGGCTGCATGGGCTGACGCTCGCCCTCGGCGTGCTTGTCTTCGCCTCATTGGTTTGGCGAGACCTGCGCGGCTTGCGCTGGCCGGTGCGGCGCACAGCGCTGGCCCGGCTAGAACAGGACGGCCGCGCAGAACATGCGCCGTTGCAAGCACTGGATGATGCGCCTTTTGATGCAGCAGAAGCGACTAGCCCGCTTTGGCTGGCGCATATCGAGGCGAGCCATGAGCGCGCCCGCAAAGCCCGTCTTGCCGGCGTCCGCCCCGCCGCGGAGACGCGCGATCCTTATGGCTTTCGCTTTATTGCGCTCGGCCTCATCACCATCGGGTTTGTCGCCGCCGGCGCGGACTGGCGCGCGCGCCTTGCCGACGGCTTCACGCCGGGGGCGCTGACCTCGGGCGGCGCCTTGGTCGCTGATCTGTGGGTTGAACCGCCGGCCTATACCGGCAAGGCGCCGATTTATCTGTTGCGCGCCGGCCAGGCGCTTCCCGATAAGCCCGGCCAGATTGATACGCCCTATGGCGCCCGGCTGGTCGCGCAGATCAACGGACGGCGACAGGTGCAGCTTCGGTTTATCACCGAAGACAATGAGACCCGGGCCGAGTTTGAACGCGACGCCAACGCTGCGCGCACCGAACTTGCCTTAACGCAGAGCGGATTATTGCAACTTCGGCTTGGCGCTGACGAGGTTCGCTGGCCTATCGCCATCATTGCCGACGACGCGCCCGCCGTCGCCTTCACGCGCTCGCCTGCCGCTGACGAGCAAGGCTTGCTGGCGTTCAGCTTCACCGCGCAGGACGATTATGCCATTGACGCCGCACGCCTTGAGCTGCGCCTCGACCCCGAGCAGGAACGCCCGCTCGACGCGCCGGCGTTTGACAGCGCCGCGCTCAGCAAGCAACGCCAGATACCGCTTGACGGCGGCGCCCGCGCCAGCCTTCAGCGATCGGTCTCTGTCAATCTCCAGGCCGATCCGTGGGCGGGACTGCACGTTATTGCCAAAGTCGTGGTTGAGGACGGCGCCGGCCAGACCGGCGAGACCAAATCGATTAACGTCACCCTCCCTGTACGGAAGTTTTTTAACCCGCTGGCAAAAACCGTGATTGAACAACGCCAGACCCTCGCCGTTGCAGCCGAAGACTGGCGCCGTGCGGGACGCTCCTTCGACGCCGTGACGATGGCGCCGGAAATCTTCTTTGACGACACCAAAGATTATTTATTGTTGCGCGCCGCATTCTGGCGGGTGATGCGTCAGGATGGCGACGGCTTTGACGATGCGGTTGAAAAATTCTGGCCGCTCGCCCTGCAACTTGAAGATGAAGCGCTGGAACTCGCCCGCCAGCGGCTTGAAGAGGCGCAAGAGGCGCTGCGCCAGGCGATTGAGCGCGGCGCCAGCGACACTGAAATCTCCCGCCTTATAGAAGAGCTGCGCCAGGCGATGAACGATTATCTGACCGCGCTCGCACAGTCCGGCCAGACGCCTGAACAGGCAGCGCGCAATAGCCAACAGCTCAACCCATCCGACCTTGACGACATGCTGGATGCAATTGGCGATCTGGCGCGCGAGGGCGCTTCGAACGCCGCAAGGCAAATGCTGTCGGACCTTGAAAACCTGTTGAACAATCTGCGCGTTAGCGAAGGCGGCGCGGGCGGCGAAGGCCAGGGCGGCGCCGACGCCGCCGGTCAAAGCGCGGGCGGCGAGGGCGAGGCCGGCCCCTCCGGCGAGGCCGGCGAGTTGATCGGACGCCAGCGCGAACTGGCTGACGAGGCGTTCGAGCGCGGACAAGCTTATGGCGAGAACGGTGACGATCTCGCCGCCGCCGAAGACGCTCTTGGCGCTAATCTTGATGGCCTCATCGACGAAATTGAGGGCGGCGAGGCCGACCCTGACGGCGATGCGGCGCGTGCGCTCAGCCAGGCTCGCGACGATATGCGCGAGGCCGAACAAGCGCTCCGAAACGGAAATTTCGACGCCGCCAATGACGCCATGGAGCGCGCCATCGAGAACCTTCGCGACGGCGCCAAACGCCTTGCAGGCGAGGAAATGCGCCAGGCCCGGGGCCGTCAGGGCGAAGCGCTTGACCCGCTCGGGCGCCCTGTTGGCGAGGCTGACGGCGACGGCGTCAAAGTCCCGGAACAAACCGACGCCGCGCGCACCCGCGCAGTGATTGAAGAGCTACGCCGCCGCCTGGCGGAACCCGGCCGCAGCCAAGAGGAAATCGATTATCTGGAACGCCTGCTTGAACGATTTTGACCGGCGCGGAGTAAGATTAAGAAGTTTTTATACAGATTAATTATATGACTTCCTCACTAGGCCGTCATCCCGGATGCATTGCAGCACGAAGTGGTGCACTGCTGGTCCGGGATCTTTATCCACGAGCGCCGAGCATGCTGCATGAGATCCCGGACAGCTCGGCAGTACAACGAAATCAAAGATTTCGGTACTGTCGGCTTCCGGGATGACGATTTTATACCACGCCGATAACCGGCAGGCCTCGCTGGCGGCCGTCATCATCCATGCCATAGCCGACAAGGAAGTCATCCGCGCCGGCTTCAAAACCAATATAGTTGCACACTAAATCTTCGGCGTGGCCGGTGAGTTTTTTAACCAGGACGCAGGTTTTCGCATCCGCCGCGCCGCGGTCCAGCACCATCCCGCGGCCGAAATGCAATGACCGCCCGGTGTCGAGAACATCGTCGACGAGCAGCACGGTCTTGCCTTCGATATCAATTGAAAAATCCTTCAGCAGCGTCACCACACCGGATGAGGACCGCGCGCCGGCATAAGATGAAAGCTGGACAAAATCGACATAAGGATCGGCGCCATATTTATGCAGCGCGCGCAACAGATCGGCTGCGAAGATGAAGGCGCCGGTCAAGACAGGCGCCAAGAGAAAATCCTTAGGCAGATCATTGGCCATCTCGCGCGCCATTTCATCAATGCGGTTAGCGATGGCGGCTTCGTCGAACAGGGTGCGCATGGGCGGCGGGTCCATTTTTGCTGAAGGTCTGCCCTCTCATAGGCATGATTCGTGCGCCGCGCCAGCTCTGCCGGCAGCACAGTTCACAGGCTCAAAAAATCTGGATTTCAGGCTATTCGTCGCGGCCGGACAACAAGTCGCTGACGGCGCTTTTGGCCGGCGCAAAAGACAGCGCCACCTCAACCACGCCGTCCGGCGCCGGGGCTCTGGTGACAAACGCGACCGAGCCGCCAACCGCCACCGCCGGGTCGTTGGCCTTGAAAGTCCAGCGCGACAATAATTCGCCGCGCGGGCCCAGCGCTTCGGCCTGGAGCAGCGGCGCATCCACCGCCGTTGCGCCCAGGTTCGTTAAACTGCCGGTGATTTCAATACTCGGCCCGCCGGTCGACATCGCCAGGCGGTGGTTCACATTTTCAATCGCCAGACCATAGGGGTTTGCGGCAATACCGACAACGGCGTAGGCGTCGGCTGTCGATGGCGCGATCTTCACAATCTCATCGCGATAGGCGACCACCGCATAGATGGTTCCCGCTACGGCCGCGACCCACGCCGACCAGCCAAAGGCGCGCAGCGGCGTCATGCGGTTTTTATCGCGCGCCTCAGCGCGGCGGCGCGCCCGGCGCAAGGCTTTTTCTAATTCGCGCGGGGTGACCCGCAAGGATGCAAAAAACTCTTCGTCGAAGACCTCCGGTTCAAACCGGCGCACATCCTCCATCCGCGCCAGCGCTGTCGCGCGGCGGCGCTCGACCCGGACCCGGCGCCCGAAACCGCGCTCGCGCGGGCTGTGCTCGTCTACATCTTCCCAATCGGCATCCACCACCGTCGATGCATCAACGCGATAGTCGTCATAATCGGCGCCGTCTTCGTCATAGGCCCCGCCTTCATCATAGTCGTCAAAGGCGCTGTCTTCGTCGAAGACGTCATCGGCCTCATCTTGATCGACATCATCATCAGCAAAACGTAACGCTTCGCGAGCACTCTGGCGGCTCGGCTTGTCGTCTTTGTGTTGTTTGCTTTTTCGCGAGAAGAACGACCGGCGCGGTTCTTCCTCCTCGTCATCATCGATATCTTCGATAATAAACTGCTTGCCCTTGCGCCAGCCTTTTTCAATCGGCTCGTCATCTTCGTCGGCTGTAGATTGGGCCTTGGTTTGAGGCTTGGCGGCCTTCGGCGCGGCTTTAGCCGCTTTTGCGGAAGGCTTTTTCTCAGCCTTGGCAAAGTCTTTGGCCTTGCGCGTCGCTTTCATGATCGGCGTATCGAACAACGCGTCATCATCGTCATCGTCGAGACCGCCGGCTTCATCATCGACTTTCGGATCTGGCGGCGTAGCTTTTTTTATGGTTTTGCGGGTTTTGCGCTTCGGCTTTTCCGCTTCTTCATCAATACTGACTTTCAACCGGGCGTCGCGGCGTTTAGACTTCCCCGGCGCGTCGTCGTCGGTGATGCGCGAACCTGGCGACAGCTCCTCAATCGGCTCCGGCGCGGGCACAAACCAGCTCTCGCCGCAATCGGTGCATCGCACCGAGCGGCCTTTCGGGTGAAACCGGTCGTCATCGACATCGTAGCGCGTAGCGCAATCTGGACAGGTGATTATCATAAGCGGCCAGAATCACTTATCCTGGCGCCGCATAAACGGAGCAGCATATTTTGCCGACCAATGGTTTGATCATTGATTTTGACAATGCCGGCCTTGCCTATGGCGACGCGCCGGAAACGCTGAGCGACCTTCGCTTGCAGCTGCGCGAGGGCGAATTCCGGTTTTTGACCGGCCCGTCCGGCGCCGGTAAAACCTCGCTCCTGAAAATGATGTACCTTGCGCACCGGCCGACGCGCGGGCGCTTTTCGCTGTTTGGAGAGGACGCGACTAACGCCCCGCGTGAGGCGTTGCCCGCCCTGCGCCGTCGCATCGGCGTGGTGTTCCAGGAATTCAGACTGCTCGACCATCTCACAGCTTTCGAAAACGTCGCCCTCCCCATGAAGGTCGCCGGCATTAACCAAAACCAATACCGCGAAGACGTA
>JAJFGE010000163.1 GCA_021776295.1 Hyphococcus sp. | reverse complement strand
GCAAGAGCGAAAGGAAAGGGGACCTGGAATCGCTGTGTACAGCAGGTCAAGCTGTGGATCGGCGCGCGGCATCGATTGTGATGAGGGCGCAAGCCTTTGTTGGAAAAGGTGAGGCGGATCTGGAGGACGCGGGAGTGTTGGATATGACGGCGGTTATATTCAAAGCCCGCGCCCAAAAGGTCTAGCGGCGGAAGACGTAAGCTGCAAAGCGTGCGTTTAACCGAAGCCTCGAGGAACATTCAAATTCTCACTGGATTGGGGTGTCCTTCGAATTTTCGCGAGAGCGGAAGAAAGGGAGCAGCTTTTGTTGCTCCCTTTTTCTTTGCTTTCGCTCGTGGCTAATCCTTGCTGCGCCCCCATGCCTAAAGAAGGGGCCTGCGTGGCCCGCGCGCGAAGGCGCGCTTACTAATATTCGACCGCCTTCCGCGCCAATAAATTTTTTGCGGACATTGCAGTGGCGCTGCGCGGAGCCTACCTTCCGGCTAAATACCCACCCATCACGGAACATGGAGCATAGCGAAATGGCACGAAGCGTCGCCGCCCTAACCCCCCAGGAAGCGGTCATCTATCTGATGGTCCTGACCTCAGCATCCGACGGCGCCATCAAGGATGAGGAGCTGCGCACCATTGGCCGTGTAGTGCGGTCGTTCCCGATGTTTTCAGAAGACGATGAGCAGGGCCTGGTTGAGACCGCCGAGGCCTGCGGCGCGTTGATGTCGTCCGATGGCGGGTTGCACAAAGTGCTGGAGGCCGCCGCCACCGCGCTCCCCGCCCATCTTGGCGAGACCGCTTACGCAGCGGTCGTCGATGTCGTCACCGCAGACGAGAATCTCGATATGACCGAAATCCGCGTCCTCGAACTCATTCGCAACGCACTCAAAGTCCCCGATGACGGCGCCCAGGCGATTGAGCATGCTGCGCGGGCAAGACATATGACGATTGACGGAGTGGCGTAGGCCGTCCTCACTAACGCAACAACACCCAACACACGCTCGCGATGATAAACGCCAGCAGGATATTCAGTATAAAGCCTTCCCGCGCCATGCGGGCGATGGAGACGTGGCCGGTTCCGTAGATGATGGCGTTGGGCGCGGTTGCGACTGGCAGCATGAAGGCGGCCGAAGCGGAGATCACCGCCGGGATCATGAGCAGTTCCGGCGCGATGCCGGTTCCCGCCGCGACCGCCGCCAAGAGCGGCATCAACAGATTGGCGGTGGCGGTGTTGGAGGTCATTTCGGTGAGGAACGTCACCGACAGGCACAAGCCAAGGATCATCAAGAACACCGGCATGTTGGCGAGGCTGGAAAGACTATCGCCGATCAACAGGTCGAGCCCGCTTTGGCGGAAGGCCGATGCGATGCAGATTCCGCCGGCAAATAAAAGCAGCATTCCCCAGGGGATATTGCCGGCTGATTTCCAGTCCAGAATAGCGCCGCCTTTGCCGTCTGGTACGAGAAACATGATGATGACGGCGAGGACGGCAACGGTAGAATCGCCCGCCATGGTCATGTTGAGTGCGCCGGACCAGCCGCCGAACGGCTCAACGCGCGTCACCCATAACAAGATGGCGAAAGCAAAAACCATCAAGGTGCGAATTTCAGCCTTACGCCATGGCCCGGGATCGGCGAGCGTCGGCGCCGTCACCCCGCCCATGCCCCGCGTCAACCACACCCAAATCACCGGAACGCCAAGCGCGACAATTGGCAGGCTGATAGACATCCATCGCGCGAAGGAAAATTCCTCACCGGTGGCGAGCAGATAGTTTTCTGCAAAAATAAGATTGGGCGGCGTACCGATTAAAGTCGCCGTGCCGCCGAGTGAGGCGGCATAAGCGATGCCGAGAAGCAACGGCACAGCAAGCTTAGGGCTTTCCGTGCGCGCAAGGATCGCCAGCGCCATTGTCGCCAGCATCAGCGTTGTTGCGGTGTTGGATATCCACATCGACAGCACCGCCGCCGCCAACATAAAACCGAGCACTAGCTTTCGCCCCGAGGCGCCAACCAGCTTGATCATGTAAAGCGCGAGCCGCTCATGGGCGCCTGATTTTTCCAGTGCTTTTGACAGCATGAACGAAGCCATCAACAAGATGATCACATAAGAGCCAAGCGCCACCGCAGCCTGGCGCTGGTCGAGAACGCCGGCAAGCGGGAATAATGCAAACGGAACCAGCGACGTCGCCGGTATCGGCAAGGCCTCGCTCACCCACCAGATCGCCGTGAGGGTGGTGATGGCGATGGTCCAGACGATAGCTTCATCAAGGCCGTAGCTTTGCGAAATGAGCCCGGCGGCGGCGGCGGTGATCAGTCCGAGGACTATGCGAAACGGTTTCATAGCCGCCATTTGCCGGGAGTTGGCGGGCGCTGTCCAGATTGTGATGATGCGGGTTCGCCAAACCCCGCCAATTGCGGCTATAATCGATGTGGGGCGTGAAACGGGAAATCCAGATGAGAAATCTGCTGGCCGCGCCAGCCATTATGATTACCGCCGTTCTGGCGGCTTTGTTTGCGGGCGCAATAAGTCACGCCGAACCGGATGATGCGGCCTTTGCGCTTTTCGTCTCCGGCGCTTTTAACGAAGCGGCTGAGGTGGCGGCGTCTTCCGGCGGCGCTGAAAACCTTGCGCTGGCGGCGCGGGCGATCAACGCCGCAGCCTATCTTGAGACTGACAACAAAGCTGCGCGCCGGCTCTCTAAGCGCGCCTTGAAATATGCCGAGCAGGCTATTGAGGACAATCCGGTGCTGGTCGAAGGGCATTTGCAGGCGGCGATCAGCTATGCGTTGCGCGGCGCGCGGATGTCGCCGGTGCGTGCGTTTTTGTCAGGCACCGCCGGCAAGGCGCGCAAGCTTCTTGACCACGCGCTGACGCTCGATCCTGAAAATGCGTGGGCGCTTTCAAGTTCCGGCGCCTGGCATCTGGAAGTCGCGCGTCGTGCTGGCGATGGCAGATATGGGTCGGACCCGGCAGTGGGATTTGAACAATTCGCCGCCGCTCGTGCGGCGCAACCGGAAAACCTGCTGATTGCCTATGAGGCGGCGCTGCGGCTGTTGGCCTATGATGAACCGGCAGCGCGCGAAAACGGTCTGGCGGCATTGCATGATGCGGTGACGCTGGCGCCGCAAGACGCCTTTGAGCGCCGGGTTCAATCGCGCGCAAAGGTTTTTCAAACCGCCGTCGATGAAGGCCGTGAGGCGGAGTGCGCTTTCATTAAGGCTCAGCCCTGAAATAGACAGCCCCTGAAATTGCCTGCCTATGGCTGGACCTTACGCCCGCCGCGCGCTAGAGCGTGCTCACAAAAAGTGTAGGCGGTTTTTGGGTTCGAACACGCGATAACCAAAGGATCTAGACTGCGTTCCCGATTCGATAAAAGTGAACGCAGTCTAGGCGAGGCTTATGCCTGACGAACACACTCATCCTGAATTCGTTTACCGCCTCGCGACAGCGGAAGAATGGGCCGCTGCCGTTGAAACTGGCGCTGTTCCGACCCGCGATATTGACGTGCGCGACGGGTATTTTCACCTGTCAACACGTGCCCAGGCGCTGGAAACGGCGCGGCTTTATTTTGTCGATGCGGAGGGTTTGCTGGCTCTGGAAATTCCGCTTGCAGAGATTGTCGCTATGACGAAATTTGAGCTGGCGCCAAAACGCGGTGAGATATTCCCGCATCTTTATGGAACGCTTGCCGCCGCGCAGGTGTCGCGCGCGATCCGGCTGGTGCGAACAGCGGATGGGTTTGTGTTCGGGGAAGCGCTTTGAGGGCGCCCTTGCTTCTGGCCGGCCTTGGCGCCAAGGCGCTGACGGCGCTTGACCCGGAAACTGCTCACCGGCTGACTATCCGTATGCTGAAATCAGGCAAGGGACCGAGGGTGCGCGTGAATGCGCCGCAGCTCGCCACTCACGTTGCCGGTATCGATTTTCCAAATCCGCTTGGCCTTGCCGCCGGGTTTGACAAGAACGCGGAAGCCGCCGACGCTATGCTCGATCTCGGTTTCGGATTTGTCGAGGTCGGCGCGGTGACGCCGCGCCCGCAACCGGGCAATCCGCGCCCAAGGGTTTTTCGCCTGCGCGATGATGCGGCGATAATCAACCGATACGGTTTCAACAATGACGGGCTGGAGCGGGTGGCTATGCGGCTGGCCCGACGAAAAAAACGCGGGCTTGTCGGCGTTAATCTCGGCGCCAATAAAGACAATGCTGACCGGGTGGAAGATTACGTCAAAGGTGTTGCAGCGCTAAGCGGGCTGGTTGATTTCTATACGGTGAATATTTCCTCACCCAACACGCCGGGCCTGCGCGCCTTACAGGGCAAAGCCGCGCTCAATGATCTTATAGCCCGCGTCCTCGCAGAGCGCGACCGTGCAGCCTCCGCAACGCCGGTGTTTTTGAAGATCGCACCGGACCTTGCCGATGAGGACAAAGCCGACATAGCCAATGTCGTAAGCGCGCAGCGTCTCGACGGGGTGATTGTCTCCAACACCACCATCGCGCGTGCGGCTGGCTTGCGGAGCCGCCACGCGGGCGAGGCGGGCGGGCTGTCCGGCAAGCCGTTATTTGCAGCCTCAACAGCGTTGTTGCGCGAGTTTTACGCAGCGCTTGGCGGCAGACCTGCGCTGATTGGCGTCGGCGGGGTGTCGTGCGCCCGCGACGCCTATGAGAAAATCCTCGCCGGGGCGTCACTGGTGCAGCTCTATACCGCGATGGTCTATGAAGGCCCGGGCCTGCCGGCGCGCATTCTCAAAGATCTGCCGGGCTTTCTAAAAGCCGACGGATTTCAAGCCATCGCTGACGCCGTCGGCGCCGGTCACGGCTGATTGGCATACGCTGTTTTGAGGCGTGGCAAATAAACCCCGAGCGTTACTGCGCGCAACAGGAAATAAAGTGAAAACGCCGCCCAAAGCCCATGATTGCCATAGGTAGAGGCGAGCCACAGTGAGGCGGCGATAAAGATAGGCGCTGTGATGACCATTGAGTTGCGCATTTCGCGCGCTCTGGTCGCGCCGATAAAAATGCCGTCGAGTTGAAAACCAACAACAACGATCAGAGGGCTGATGATGACCCAGGGCATATAGGTTTTTGTCGCCTCGCGGATGGCGCCCTCCGGCGTCAATAGCGCAATCAACGCATTGCCCGCGAGCCAGTAAAATACGACAAAGGCTAATGCGGCGAGTGTCGCCATGATGAATGTGCGCCGGATCGCCGAGGAAAACCGCGCCAGACCCCGCGCCGGGTCGCGCGCGCCCATCGCTTGGCCAACCAGCGTTTCAGCGGCAATCGCCGTGCCGTCAAGGGCGAGGCCGGTAAACAAAAATAGCTGCAACAGCGTCTGGTTGGCTGCCAGCGCGACATCGCCAAAGGCGCCGCTGCGTTGGATGAACCAGGCGAAAGAAAACGCCAGCAGCACCGTCCGGATAAAAATATCCAGATTGATCGAGAGGGTGCGGCGGAGTTTTTTCAGCGCGAAAAATTCTGCGCGCTTCCAGTGGGCGCCAAGTCCGCCATTGCGGGCGAGCACCATGGCGACAAAAACCAGGCAGGCGAAAAACCCCGCGACTTCGGCAATCAGCGTTCCTGCCGCGACGCCGGCCGCGCCCCAGCCAAGCCCGAGGACAAACCAGTAATCGAGAACAATGTTCAGACCAGTGATGAAAACACTGATGATCATCAGATAGTCGGTGCGTTCGCGCGCGGTCAGCCAGCCAAAGGCGGCGTAAGAAGCGAGCGCGAACGGCGCCCCCCAGATGCGGATTTTATAATAGTCACGCGCAGCATTGAATGTTTCGGCGCTGACATCGGTTCCGATGGCGAGGGTTTTGAACGCCGCCGCGCCGATGGGAAATTGCAGACCCACTAAAATAAGCCCGATGCCGCCGCCAATAGCCGCCCCGCGGATTAGCGCCGCGCGGGCCTCGCTCTCATCTTCAGCGCCAGCCGCTTGCGCGGTCAGACCGGCCACACTCATGCGGATAAACCCAAAGCTCCAATAAGCGAGTGAGAAGATCACCGAGGCGAGCCCGATGGCGGCGATATCGAGCGGGCGGTCGGACCGGGCGAGCGCCCAGACATCAACGGCCCCCAAGAGCGGCGTCACCGATGCAGCGACCGAGGCCGGCCAGGCGAGGGCGAAAATCCGTCGATAGGGAATTTCAAGCGATTGCAATTGTGCTGTGGTCATCATCGCTCATTAGTCGCCGCCATGCGCATGCGCCAGCAATTCTTTTTCGCAGCTTGCATGGGCGAGGCAAACGCGGCGACACTCCGTTTGAAATGGCTGAAGACAGTAAAGACTTGCAAAGCGCGCCCAAAGCGGCGGGGCGGGAATTTGACAGCGCTGCGGTTGGGGCGCTGGCGCATCTCTATCGCGGCGAGGTCTACCGCTCAACGATTTGGCGCACCCGGCTTGATACGACCACCAACTGGGCGGTGGTCACGCTCGGCATCGCGCTTTCCATCGGTTATGCCGACCCGAATTCATCACCGCTTCCATTGTTGCTGGTCAGCATCCTGATTGTGATGTTCCTGATTTTAGAATCCCGCCGCTACCGGTTTTTCAATGTCTGGCGCGCCAGAGCCCGCTGGATTGAGACAAAATTCTACGCACCCTTATTGTTGAATTCGCGCCAACCGGACCATGATGAATGGCAACATGTTCTGGCCGATGATTATTTGACGCCGCAATATCATATCGGCTTCTGGCGGGCGATGGGGCGGCGTATCCGGCGCAATTATATGTGGATACTGAGTTTTCAGGCGCTGGCTTATTACGGCAAGATCATTATCCACCCAACGCCGGTGGAAAGCATTGCACAGTTTTTCACGCGCATGGCGGTAGGGCCGATTCCAGGTGTGGGGGTATTTCTTGTTGGCGTTGCGTTTCATACCTCATGGGTCATGCTGGCGCTATTTACCCGCGCGCTCGACAGGAAAAAACACGCCTACCGCGAAGGCGTCGCCGGGATGGGGTGAGGCGTGCGGCGCTAATCTTTTAAAACGAGTTTCACCGCACCGCCTTCGGTCTCAACAACCCGATAAAAGCATGACCGCCGCTCGGTGTGACAGGCCGGCCCGGTCTGGTCGACCACCAATTCAATCGTGTCCTGATCGCAATCGGTGCGGATTTCGACAATCCGTTGGGTATTTCCCGAGGTTTCGCCTTTCCGCCACAAGGCGTCGCGCGAGCGCGACCAGTACCAGGCCTCGCCACTGGCGATGGTCCTGGCGAGCGCTTCGGCGTTCATATAGGCGAGCATCAGCAGGCGACCATCGCCCGCATCAGTAACGGCGGCGGGGATCAACCCGTCCGCGCCAAATTTCGGCGTGAAGGTCGGTGTTTCCTCAATCGCGCCTTTGTGCGTCTGGCGGCCAGGAAATTTCTGCTTATCGGTCATGCTTGCCAGCATAACATCACAGTGGCGCAATCCCAGCCCGGCGCAGAGGATTTGTTGCACCAAGATTATTGCCTAAGGCGCGCCGCGGCGTTAGCTATCATGGACTGTGATAAGGCCGATCCATGGCGCTGACCCTTTATGACACGATGGCGCGCAAAAAGCGCGTCTTTGAACCGGCGGACCCCTCGCGGGTGACCATGTATGTCTGCGGGCCGACTGTTTATAATCACACCCATATCGGCAATGCGCGCTCAGCGATCGCCTTTGATCTCCTGTTTCGCGTTTTGCGCCATCATTATGGCGCCGGCAACGTTGTCTATGGGCGCAATCTTACCGACATCGACGACAAGATCATAAGGTCGTCGCAAGAGAGTAACGTCCCGATAGATGAAATTACCGCCAAGTTCACGAAGGTCTATCAAGATGAGCTTTTTGAACTCAATGCGCTCGCACCCTCAATAGAACCAACGGCAACGAGCCATATTGAGCCGATGATCCATATGATCTCGCGATTGATCGACGCCGGTGCGGCTTATGAAGCTGACGGCCATGTTTTGTTTGCGGTCGACCGGTTTTCTGACTATGGGCGGCTTTCCGGCGCGGATCGCGATGAGATGCTCGCCGGCGCACGGGTTGAAGTGGCGCCCTATAAGAAGAACGCCGCAGATTTTGTGTTGTGGAAACCGTCAAAACAAGACGAGCCCGGCTGGGACAGTCCCTGGGGTCGCGGCCGCCCCGGCTGGCACCTTGAATGCTCTGCGATGATTGAAAAACAGCTCGGTCAAACCATCGATATTCATTGCGGCGGCCAGGATTTACGCTTTCCTCACCACGAAAACGAAATTGCCCAATCGGCTTGCGCCCATGACGGGGCGCCGCTCGCACGTTACTGGATGCACAATGGCTTCCTCCGTATGGGAAGCGACAAGATGTCGAAGTCGATCGGTAATGTTTTGCTTACCCATGAATTGTTGGCGGATTGGCCCGGCGAGGCGATCCGCTGGGCGCTTCTGTCGGCGCATTATCGCCAGCCGCTGGAATGGACCGACGATCTATTGCGCCAGTCTAAACGCCAGCTCGACCGGTTCTATAGATTGTTGGAGGAGATTGAGTTTTC
>JAJFGE010000162.1 GCA_021776295.1 Hyphococcus sp. | reverse complement strand
ATACATCACAGCCTTAACCGCCTGCACAACTTTGTCTGCATTCGGAAGACTTAGCGCTTCAAGCTTTGCGGCATAGGGCAGCGGCGTGTTTTCTTGCGTCACCCGCGCCGGCGGGGCGTCGAGGTAATCAAACGCGTGTTGCGTCACTTGCCAGCCGATTTCGGCGCCGACGCCGCTGGGGGCCCAGCCTTCCTCTACGGTGACGACGCGGTTGGTTTTTCGCACTGATGCCAAAACGGTTTCCACATCCATGGGCCGCAGCGTGCGCAAATCGACAACCTCGGCGGAAATCCCCTCGCCCGCCAAAATCTCCGCCGCCTCAAGCGCGAATTTCACACCGCGCGAATAAGAAACAATGGTGACATCACTTCCCTCGCGCTGGATTTTCGCCTTGCCGATCGGCAACACCCAGTCCTCCACAGCGGGGACATCCATCGTGTCGCCGTAAAGCAGCTCATGTTCTAAAAACACCACCGGGTTGGGGTTGCGGATCGCCGCTTTTAGCAAGCCCTTGGCGTCCGCCGCCGAGTAAGGCGCAATCACGATCAATCCGGGAATGTTTAAATACCAGGCGGCGTAATCTTGTGAGTGCTGCGCGGCGACGCGGCTTGCCGCTGCGTTCGGTCCGCGAAACACAATCGACGAGGTCATCTGCCCGCCCGACATATAGCGCGTCTTCGCCGCTGAATTAATGATGTGGTCAATCGCCTGCATCGCGAAATTCCAGGTCATGAATTCAACGATCGGTTTTAATCCCGCAAACGCTGCGCCAACCCCGAGGCCGGCAAAGCCATATTCGGTAATCGGCGTATCAACGACGCGGCGATCGCCGAACTCTTCGAGCAGTCCGCGGCTAACCTTGTAAGCGCCCTGATATTCCGCAACTTCCTCGCCAATCAGAAAAACGTCTTCGTCACGGCGCATTTCCTCCGCCATCGCATCACGCAACGCATCGCGGATGGTTGTCTCGACCATTTCAGCGCCGTCGGGTAATTCCGGATCGGCGGCAATTTCGCGTTTGCCACCATCCTTCGAGGCTCGTTCGCTTCCGCTCTCTCGCACCTCAGGATGAGGGACCGGTTTTGAAACCCGATCAAACTCAGCCTCATCGGGAGGCGCCGCGCCGTTAGGGGCGGCCTCGAAGGACGATGCGTCGATCTGATCGGCGCTTTCGCCGTCCCCGAGGATCACCGCAATCGGCGCATTGACTTTGACGTTCTCTGTTCCCTCGGCGACCAACAACCTGCCGATCACGCCCTCGTCGATCGCCTCGACTTCCATCGTCGCCTTGTCGGTCTCGATTTCAGCGATGACGTCGCCGGAAGTAACGCTGTCGCCCTCCTTCACGGTCCATTTGGCGAGGGTCCCCTCCTCCATGGTCGGCGACAGGGCAGGCATTAATATAGGCGTTGGCATTGATATGTCTCGGCTTTCGGTTTTCGATCGCTTTCCTAGCCGGAAAGCATCGCCAAGAACAGGCCGAAATTGCCTGGGCGGCGGGGCTAGAGCATTTCCGGATAAGTGTGACGCGGTTATCCGATAGAAATGCGGCAAACAAACAATCTAGAGCAAAGCCATGATTCAATTTAACTTGGATTTGCTCTAGTTATGGTGCAGAACCCTTCTTAAACTTATCCAGTCCGGTAACGCGGGCAAAAATCCGGTCGGTAAGCGCTGAAGGCGCGAGGTTTCTGAGCGCCAAAAATCCGAGCATTTTTGTCGGAACCGTATAGCGCGAATGGGGACGCCGGGCGGTCAGCGCCTGATGCACCGCTTCGGCGACAACGATGGGCCCCGCCGCGTTGGGGTGTCCTTTGGCGTGCCAGGCTTTGAAAATTTTTATCTGTTCAGCATAAGCGCCGCCGGTATAGCGCTCCAGCTCATCCTGCTCCTGGGCGCCAAACGGTGTGTTGATGAAACCTGGGCGAATGAGGCTGACCTTGACGCCGTGGGGCGCAAGCTCGCGGCGCAACGCATCGGACAAGCCCTCAACCGCATGTTTTGACGATGCATAAACGCCCTGGAAAGGTACGGCGATACGGCCGGAGACGGAACCGATATTGATGATGCGCCCGCGCCCGGTTGCGCGCATTTGTGGCAGGGCGGCGCGCGTGACATTGACCAGTCCAAATACATTGGTCTCATATTGCCGGCGCCAGTCAGCGGGCGGGACTTCTTCGACCGGACCCATAACGCCGACGCCGGCATTGTTGACCAGTCCATAAAGCGCGCCGCCGCTATCGGAAATTTCCGCAAGCGCGCTGGCGATTGACGCCTCGTCGGTCACATCCATTTCCAGCGGCGTGATGCGCCCGGCGCCGAGGCCCGACAAGGTCTTTAACTTGTCGAGGCTGCGCGCGGCGGCAAACACCCGAAATCCCTTATGCGCGAGATGGATGGCGGTGGCTTCGCCAATACCGCTGGAGGCGCCGGTAACCAGTACGGACTGATACAAGGATTATTCCTTTCATGCTAAGTACGAGGAGATGCTGCCTGCCGACATATAGGGAGCAAGACTGGGCTAAACCAGCCGCGATCGCTTGACCGCCGCATCTATGAACGAGGCGAATAGTGGATGCGGCTCGAACGGGCGCGATTTTAGCTCCGGATGATACTGGACGCCGATAAACCATGGGTGGTCGGGGAGTTCGACAATCTCCGGCAGGGCGCCGTCGGGAGAGGTTCCCGAGAAGATGACGCCATGCTCGGCCAGGCGCTCGGCCCAACTGATATCGACTTCATAGCGGTGCCGGTGCCGTTCGGAAATCTCCTCACAGCCATATATCTCCGCCACCCGGCAGCCGGGCTTTAACCGCGCCGGATAGGCGCCGAGCCGCATGGTGCCGCCAAGATCGGCGCCGACATCGCGGGATTCTTTCTCATTCCCGCGCACCCACTCGGTCATCAGACCGACAATCGAAGCGCCGCCGCTGGAAAATTCCGACGATGTGGCGCCCGCCTCGCCAGCCAACGTACGCGCGGCTTCGATGACCGCCATCTGCATGCCAAAACAGATGCCGAAATAGGGAATGTGTTTTTCGCGCGCAAACTTGGCGGCCTTGATTTTGCCTTCCGCCCCGCGCTCACCAAATCCGCCCGGCACCAAAATACCGTGCACGCCGGAAAGCGCCGATATCGCATCTTCTTCCTGCTCGAAAATATCGGATTCAATCCATTCAATATTGACCCGCACATTGTTGGCGATGCCGCCATGGGCGATCGCCTCGATGAGCGACTTATAGGCGTCTTTCAAAACTGTGTATTTGCCTACCACGGCAATGGTGACCTCGCCATCGGGCACGGTGATCCGTTCGACGATCTCGGTCCATTTCCCAAGCTCAGGCTCGGGCGCGTCTTTGATCCGGAACGCGTTCAGGACTTCATTGTCGAAGCCTTCATTATGATAGGCGAGCGGGACTTCATAAATCGTCCGGCAATCCAACGCCTGGACGACCGCGCCGGGACGGACGTTACAGAACCGGGCGATCTTGTTGCGTTCGCTGGTTGGAATTTCACGGTCAGCACGCACCAGAAGCACATCCGGCTGAATGCCAATCGCGCGCAACTCCCGCACCGAATGCTGCGTTGGTTTGGTTTTTAATTCGCCTGCGGACGGAATATATGGCATCAAAGTGAGATGGATATAAACAGCATCATCTCGCGGCAACTCGTTGCCCAATTGCCGGATCGCTTCAAAGAATGGCAGCGCCTCAATATCGCCAACCGTGCCGCCGATTTCACACAACACAAAATCAGCCCCGCCAGCGTCGCTAAGGACAAACTCTTTGATCGCGTCGGTGACATGGGGAATGACCTGAACGGTGGCGCCAAGATAATCGCCGCGGCGTTCACGCTCAATGATGCGGGAATAAATCTGGCCGGTGGTGACGTTGTCTTTTTTGGAAGCCGAAACGCCGGTGAAGCGTTCATAATGGCCGAGGTCGAGGTCGGTTTCCGCGCCGTCATCAGTGACGAACACTTCGCCGTGCTGATAGGGCGACATGGTGCCAGGATCGACATTGAGATAGGGGTCAAGCTTGCGCAACCGCACCTTGTAGCCGCGCGCCTGCAACAGCGCGCCCAGAGCCGCAGAAGCTATGCCTTTTCCAAGAGACGACACCACGCCGCCGGTAATGAATATATACCGCGCCATGGAAGTCCGTCTTAGTGACGATTCTTCACCGGCGATAGGCTTGGCTGGCCGATTGTGAAAACAAAAACGCCGCAGCCCAAACACTACGGCATTCACACATCTCCTTTTGTCGCCTACGCAAGCCGAAACGTCAAAACATGCTGACCCGTCGCAAGGCCCCCATCGACCGCTTCGCGGCCACTTCCCCCATAAACGGGAGAAGAAAAACCCCGCCGAAAGCATGACCTATTCCTCCCCCGTTTACGGGGGACGTGTCGCCAAAGGCGACGGAGGGGGCAGCAGCGCCGGACGAAAAATGAAATGCCAGAGCATGGGGAATCCAGCACCCGTAAGTGTGAATCCAATTGGCTCTGGGAATACGGCGCTTATCGCCTTAATGCGGGTTCGTTTACTCGCAAAACCTAGCCGTTCGGGTCGTCCTCGGCGGGCTCTTCGGTTGAGGTTTCCGCCGGCGCATCGCCCGCCTCTTCTGGCGCATCAGTCCCTGCCGCTTCCAGCGCTTCCTCGATAGATGGCCCGGCCGGCGTTTCATCGGCGTTGTCACTGCCAAGCGTTCCCAAAAGATCTTGTGTAGTCGGGTCCGCTGGCGCCGCCGTCGGGTCAGCGGCTGCCTGTCCGGTCAGCTCTTCAATCACCGTTTCATCCGTTTCGCCGCCGCCGGCCATCACCGCCAGCCCAAGCGAGGTCGCAAAAAAGCCCGCCGCCAAAAAGGAGGTTAAACGGGTCAGCGTGTTGGCCGCCGCCCGGCCGGACATCAATCCGCCGCCACCGCCGCCGCCAATACCCAGCGCGCCGCCATCGGACCGCTGTAGGAGCACCAGAACAATCAGCGCGAGAACAATCAGCGAGTGGACCGTCAGAATGATAGCGATCATTTTATTTCTATCTTTTCAGTTCCATTGCGGCGTCACATAAGGCGCGGGAGGCAATCCGGCAAGGCCGGCCAATACAGGGAAGAGGCGTTTAGCTGATGGCCCCGGCTGCGGCAAGCCCTCGGGCCTGAAGCCGGGCCGAGCCAGGCCTTACGTAAACGCCTGCAATCCGGTCATCGCCCTGCCGAGAATGAGGGCGTGAATATCGTGCGTGCCCTCATAGGTGTTCACCGTCTCCAGGTTCATCGCATGGCGCAACACATGATATTCGTCGGAAATCCCGTTGCCACCGTGGATATCGCGCGCCACCCGCGCAATCTCCAGCGCCTTGCCGCAATTGTTGCGCTTCATCATCGAGATCGCCTCAGGCACATAAGCCCCGGCGTCGAGCAGCCGCCCGAGCTGCAAGGCGCCCTGTAGTCCGAGCGCAATATCGGTCTGCATATCGGCGAGTTTCTTTTGCACCAGCTGCGTGCCGGCGATCGGCTTGCCGAAAACAACCCGCTCCATGGCGTAATCGCGCGCCGCGATCCAGCAGAACTCCGCCGCCCCCATTGCGCCCCATGATATGCCGTAGCGGGCCTTGTTGAGACAGGAGAACGGCCCGCGCAGTCCTTTGACATTCGGCAACAAGTTTTCTTCCGGCGCCACCGCATCATCAAGTGCAATCTCTCCGGTGACCGAAGCGCGGAGCGATAGCTTGCCCTCAATCTTCGGCGTCGTGAACCCTTCCGTGTCACGATCAACAATGAAGCCGCGGATTTCGCCATCCAATTTCGCCCAGACTACCGCGAGATCAGCAATCGGAGAATTGGTGATCCACATTTTGGAGCCGTTGAGCATGTAGCCGCCGCCCTGGCTATCTGGAACTTTTTCAGCGCGGGTGCGCATCGCGCCGGGGTCGGACCCGCCATCGGTTTCGGTCAATCCAAAACAGCCGACCCATTCACCGGTCGCAAGCTTGGGTAAATATTTTTTCTTTTGTTCCTCAGTACCGAATGCCTCAATCGGATACATCACAAGCGACGACTGCACCGACATCGCTGAGCGATAACCTGAATCAACGCGCTCAACCTCGCGGGCGATGAGCCCGTAAGCCACATGACCGGCGCCGCCGCCGCCATATTCCTCCGCCACCATGGCGCCGAGAAACCCTTGCGCGCCCAGCTCAGTCATGATCTCGCGGTCAAAGCGCTCCTCGCGGTTCGCCTGAATGACGCGCGGCATGAGCTTGTCTTGCGCGTACCCCCGCGCCGCATCACGGATCATCCGCTCTTCGTCGGTGAGCTGGGATTCGAGGAGAAGCGGGTCCTGCCAGTCGAAGGTTTGTTTGGTGGTCATGGTTTTTTGCCCTCGTCATCCCGTGTGCGGTGCGTCATCTTGATGACGCGCTGCTAGCACGGGATCGCACGCCGTCAAATAGCTACATCCTAAAACGATCCCGGACCCGCATAGCATCACCCGACCGCGAAGGCGGTCAAACATAAATTGCGCCTTCGCGCGCGAGTGCTGCAATGCATCCGGGATGACCGGAGTGGTGGCCTAAACCAACTCCACCGCAACGCTCGTGGCTTCGCCGCCGCCTATGCATAGGCTCGCTACGCCCTTTTTGCCGCCGGTTTTTTGCAAGGCGCTGATCAGCGTCACCAGAATGCGCGCGCCAGAAGCGCCAATTGGATGGCCGAGCGCGACCGCGCCGCCATGAATGTTGACCTTGTCCGGCGACAGTTTCAACTCGCGCATCGCCGCCAGCGGCACTACGGAGAACGCTTCGTTAATCTCGAAGAGATCGACGTCATCGGTAGACCAGCCGGCCTTGTTCAACACCGCAGCAATCGAGGCGATCGGCGCAGTCGTAAACCATTCCGGTTCCTGCGCATGGGTGGAATGCGCGACAATGCGCGCAACGGGTTTGGCGCCCTTTGTCTCTGCCGTGGACTGGCGCATAAGCACCATGGCCGCCGCGCCATCGGAAATCGCTGAAGCGTTGCCCGCCGTCACCGTGCCGTCCTTTTCAAACGCGGCGCGTAAGTTCGGAATTTTCACCGCATCAACCAGACCCGGTTTTTCATCATCCGTAACCGTCACCGCGCCTTTGCGGGTTTTGACTTCCACCGGAACAATCTCCGCCTTGAACGAGCCGTCAGCGATAGCGGTCTGCGCCCTTGTGACCGAACGGATCGAATATTCGTCCTGTTCCTCGCGCGAGAACTGCCATTCGCGGGCGCATTTTTCGGCAAATACGCCCATTGCCTTGCCCGGCTCATAGGCGTCTTCAAGGCCGTCAATCGCCATATGGTCAAAAATCTTTCCGTGTCCGAACTTAATGCCGCTGCGCCCGGTGGGTAGAAGATGCGGCGCGTTGGTCATCGATTCCATGCCGCCGGCGACAACAATGTCGTTCGTATCGGCGAGAATAGAGTCATACGCCATCATCACCGTCTTCATGCCCGAGCCGCACATCTTGTTGACGGTGGTGCAGCCGGTCGATTGCGGCAGCCCAGCGCCAAGCGAGGCCTGGCGCGCCGGCGCCTGACCGAGGCCGGCCGGCAAAACGCAACCCATCAATACTTCATCGATGTCGTCCGGCTTCACGCCGCCGCGTGCGAGCGCGGCTTCAATCGCGCGGGCGCCAAGCTCCGTCGCCTTAACGCTATTATATGCGCCAAGAAAGTTTCCAATCGGCGTGCGCGCCATACCGGCGATAACGATAGGGTCCTGGTTAGCCATGGATGCTCCTTTGCGACGCTTAAGCTGCTTTTCTTCCCCGCGCGATCACTTCAAGCGCCAGTTCATCAGCTACTTCACCGGTCGGCCGATTTTCTTGCTTTGCGCGATCGAAAATCTCCGTCAGCGTGTCGCCAATTTTGTCGATCCGCCGGGTCATCTCTATTTTGCTCCAGCGGCCGGTAATTTCAAGCCCGACGCTAATCACTCCTGCGGCGTTGATAACGTAATCGGGTGCGTATAGCACGCCGCGCTCTTGCAGGCGCGCGCCCATATCCGGGGTTTTCAGCTGATTGTTTGCAGCGCCGGCGACGACTTTCGCCTTTAGCCTCTCAACCGTATCGACATTTATCGAACCGCCCAATGCGCAGGTGCTGAAGATGTCGGCGTCAATGGCGATGGCGTCCTCGGGGCTCGCCACATCTGCGCCAAAGCGCTGGCGTGCTTCGTCAACCGCCGCCGGATTGACATCCGCCACGGTCAGACGCCCGCCCTCCTCATGGATCAGCCGCGCCAGCTCCATGCCGACCGCGCCGACGCCGAGGATTGATATGTGGAGGCCTTCAAGAGATGCGGCGCCAAGCTTATACCGCGCTGACGCCTGAACGCCGCGCCAAACCCCGCGCGCCGTAAAGGGCGACGGGTTGCCGCCAATTCCACCCTTGTCGACGCCAGCGGCGTATGGCGTCACCGAGCGGATTGTCTCCATGTCGGCTTCAGTAACGCCAGAATCTTCCGCTGTGTAATAAAGCCCGCCCAGACTATCAACCGCCGCACCAAAGGCGCGCAGCAGCTCCGGTGTTTTGTCAGTTTTCGGATCGGCAATGATCACCGCTTTGCCGCCTCCAAACGGAATGCCGCCTAGCGCATTTTTAAAAGTCATACCGCGCGAAAGTTTTTTGACATCTACCAGCGCCGCCTCGAAGTTTTCATACGGATAAATTCGACAACCGCCACAACCGGGGCCAAGAGTTGCGTCATGAACGGAGATAATCGCATTCAGCCCGGCGCTCTCGTCGATGAAGTGAACAACTCTTTGCCAGCCTATTGTCGGTACGTCGCGGCTCTCCATGGGGCGCGTTCTCCTTTGCGAGAATCTCTATTTGTCATCGTCGCCCGGCGCAAAGCCTCGCCGGCGCCGCGCAATATAGGCAAAGCCGCAAAGTTCTTTCGTGCAAACATTGGCGCCACGCCTTGACGCTTAGCAGAAAATGCTAAATAATTAATACATTCGAGGAAAGAAGCCTATGAAGCTCGACCATATCGACCACAAGATCCTGAGACACTTGCAGGAAAATGCACGCATCACCAATGCCGAGCTTGCTGACCGCGTCGGCCTGTCGCCGACCCCGTGCCTGCGCCGTCTGCGCCGGTTAGAGACCGATGGCATCATCAAGGGCTACCATACCGAGGTCGACCGCGAAGCGCTGGGCGTCAATGTCACGGTGATCATTCTCGTTAAGCTTGAACGCGAAGACGATAAGACGCTGCGCGAGTTTGAGGCGGAAATTCAAAAACGCACGGAAGTGATGGAATGCTATCTGGTCACCGGAAAGTTTGACTATTTCATCCGCGTGCTGGTTCCGACATTGGCGTCCTATGAGACGTTTTTATCCGAAACGATTCTCCGTATGCCGAATATTGCGACAGTCGAATCCAGTTTCACTTTGCGCGAGGTGGAGCGCAAGGTGGTTATGCCGCTCCCGGAGCCACAACGGCGGAACTAACGGAGACGCCTTGCTTGTCGGCCATCACGCGCGCTATTTCAGAATGTAGCTGTGCAGGCTTTACCGGCTTAGTGATATATCCGTCAAACCCGGCTTGCAGATATTCGTCAATTTGCTGGCGCATGGCGTGTGCGGAAACGGCAATCATCGCAACACCAGACTCGGCGCCGCGATCGCGCTCTAAAAACCGAATTTCCCTCAAAGCCTCCACACCGTCCATAACCGGCATCGAAATATCCATCAAAACAATATCGAAATCCTGGGTCTTGCAGGCCTCGACAGCAAGCAAGCCGTTTTCCACGAATTCAACATCATGGCCGGCTGCGTGAAGGAAATTTTTAAGCACCGCCCGATTCACAATATTGTCTTCGGCGGCGAGAATGTACAATTTTTCAGCTGCCGCTTCGGGTGTCGGCGCCGATGGCAGCATGACAACATCAGGGTTTGTCGCGCTGGTCGCGCGTTCCAGCGGCAGCTCAACAATAAATGTCGATCCCGCGCCAGGCGTCGATTCTAACCTGAGCACGCCGCCCATGGCTTCAATCAGGCCTTTGGTAATCGAAAGCCCAAGCCCGGTACCGCCATATTTTCGCGTGGTCGTGACGTCAGCCTGGGTGAAGGGTTCAAAAATCCGCGCCGCCTGGCTTTTACTAATGCCAATGCCAGTATCGGTCACTTCAATGCCTATGGGCGCGCTCGTAGAAGACGGAATGATGAAACGCACCGTCACGCCACCGCCGTCGGTAAATTTAATCGCATTAGAAACCAGATTGTGCAGCGCTTGGGTGATGCGGTGGGCGTCGCCGATCCACTCCGCCTCGCGGTCGCCTTCACACAGGGCGGTAAGAGAAAGATTTTTCTTCTCTGCCTGAGGACGATGGAGACTTTCAACCGTTTCAACAATCTCCGAGAATTTAAAAGCCGCCGCTTCAAGCTCGATATGGTTCGCCTCGATCTTTGAAAAATCCAATAGATCGTTCAGTATGGTCAGCAACATATCGCCGCTATCATGGATAATTTTGACTTGCTTGGCCTGGCCCGCGCTTAAATCTCCGCTTTCCAGCGCTGCTGCCATTCCAAGAATGCCATTCATTGGCGTACGGATTTCATGGCTGATATTTGCAAGGAAAGCTGACTTCGCCTGATTGGCGTGTTCTGCGGCCGCCTGTCGCTCGACTGCGTGCTCGCGCGCCTGGCGCATAGCAGCGCTGGTTTTTTCGTATTCCCGAAATGCAACGAAGAGATGCGCGACATAGAGCGCGCCGCCGACCAAAATCGCCGCCGACGGCCACCGATCAAGGGTATGTCCAGTGATCAGGCCATATAGCGGCAGGCCGATAAAGTAGACAAGATGTGAAAATAGGGCGGCAAAAAAAGTCCGGCGCTCATGGTGCATATGTAGCGTTGCGTGCAGCAGTGCGCCGCAAAGCCATACTACGCCAAATACCTGGCCCGGCCCACCCCACAAGAACCATAGCAACACCGGAAAGAATGAATAGACCAGCCCTGCCTGTATCGCGGAACCACAAATTAAAACCCATTCAACACGGCTGGGCGGCGCGGTGCGATCAGCGTCGCGAAATGAACGCCACGCACACACGTCGACGAATTGACTGACCAAAATGGCGCCGCTCCACAGCACGGCAATAACCATATCGGTGGCCGCCCATAAAATAACCGCGCCGATGGCGCCGATAATGAGCCTGGTCTTGAGTTGATGATGACGTGTCAGCGCAGTCGCAATGAGACCCGAAACGACGGACGCATCGGTCTCAGGCGACGTTGGCTGATTGCCCGTCGGCATATTCTTCATCGCACGCTCACCCCTAAGCTATCGTGCTAATATTGGCAAAAAATACTTAAGCTGCGCCTACTGTTTGATAAGATCTGTGTCTCATCTTGGAACACAATCAGTAGTCATGGCTTTTATTGCTGGAAGTCATAAAAAGCCCCGAGGTCGAGGCTGTCTGTCAGAGCTTGCATGGCGGCGAAACTCTCATCCATCAGGGAGGGATCACGCAGATCATCCGGCGTTAGCCGATCCCGGTAATGAGTTGTTACCCATGTTTCAAGATTTACAATCTTCGCCTCATCGAGAATGAAATGCTGGTCGGTGGCGGCCGCCTCTTGGTCTGACAACACCACCCGCAAGCGCAAGCATGCCGGTCCGCCGCCGTTTCTCATGCTCTCGCGGACATTTTTAAAAATCACACGGTTGATCGGATTATTTTTCGCGACCGTCTGATCGAGGAAAGCTTTAACACGATGATTTTCTTCTGACTCAATCGGCATAATCAGCGCCGCCTCACCGCCGGGCAGCGTCACCAGCTGCGAGTTGAAAAGATAAGATTGCACCGCATCTTCGAGCGAGACTTGCACCGCCGGTGCCTCGATGATTTCAACGAAAGGCGCGGCTTTTCGTATCGCGCTATAGGCTGCTTCCCGGTCAACAAAACTCTGTTCGTGTAGGAATAAAACCGTTCCATTGGCAACGCCGAGGACGTCGTTGTGGAAGGCGCCGGCGTCGAGCGCTGCCGCTGATTGCTGCACAAAGACGGTCTTTTCCGGGCCCAAGAGATGTCCCCTTGCAACCGCCTGGCTGGCGCGCAATTTCTGGCGTGCGGGGAACTTCTCTCCATCTTCGCCATAGACGAACAGATGAACGCCCGGCGCGCCATGTTCCCGCGCCAATCGTCCGTGATTGGCCGCACCCTCATCGCCGAAATGCATCGCCCCCGGCAGCGGCGGGTGATGGGTGAAGTGTTTGTCACTGTTAAAAATATGCGCCAGCACCCGTGCGGTCGTTTCCGCCTCAATCGAGCGGTGAAAATTCGCGGCGAGATTGGCCGCTGTGAAATGCACCTTGCCGTCACCCGTATCCGGCGACGGCGCAACCGTCGCCGCATTCGCCGTCCACATGCATGAAGCGGCATAACAATTGGCCAGCAATTGCGGATCGGCCTTGCCGGCCTTGTCGATGATCTGTTTGTCAGTCCCGGAAAACCCCAGCGCCCGCAAGGTTTTCAGATGCGGGCGATCCTGCGGCGGCAAGAACCCTTGCCCCAGCCCAAGCGCCATCGCCGCGCGCATTTTCGCCAACCCCTGCAACGCTGCCTCGCGCGGGTTCGACGCTGCGCCGGCATTACTCGCCGAAGCAAGGTTGCCGAAGGACAGCCCGGCATAGTTGTGCGTCGGTCCGATTAGGCCGTCGAAATTATATTCTGTGTGGGTCATTTGTATCTGTCGCCGTTATCCCCGCACCCCAACCTGATCATCCGCCATCGCCAGCAATTGCTCGGCCTCCATCGACGCCACCGGATAGGCGCAGTAATCCGCCGCGTAATAAGCACTGGGGCGATGATTGCCCGAGGCGCCGATGCCGCCAAAGGGGGCCGCACCCGAGGCGCCGGTTGTCTGGCGGTTCCAGTTGACAATGCCGGCATTGCTTAGCGTCAGGAACTTCTCCCATTTTGATTTGTCGTCGGACAATATCCCGGCGGAAAGGCCGAATTTTGTCGCGTTGGCCATGGCGATCGCGGCGTCAAAATCCTTGACGCGCCAAATTTTGAGGAGCGGGCCGAAATGTTCCTCATCGGGAACCGCATCAACTCCCGTAACATCAACGATGCCCGGCGTAACAAACGCGCCGCCCTCGTCGCGCTGGCTGAGCGTGCGGATAGCGGCGCCGCCAACTTCAACCAGCTGGTCGAAGGCGCGCTCCAGCCCCTCGGCCACTTTTGGCGAGATCACCGGGCCCATAAACGGTTGCGGCTTGTCAAACGGCGCGCCGATAATCAACCGGTCAGTGAGCGCCGTCAGCGCCTCGATTGCCCGGTCGCCGGCAGCGCCTTCAGGAATAATCAACCGCCGCGCACAGGTGCAGCGTTGTCCGGTGGTTAAAAACGCCGACTGCACCACCGCCAGTGCGGCGGCGTCAATATCGTCCGTGTCCCACCAGATCAACGGGTTGTTGCCGCCAAGTTCAAGCGCCAGAATAATGTCGAGCCGGCCGGCAAACTGTTTGTGGATCGCTGCCCCGGTTTTGGCGCCGCCAGTGAACAACACGCCGCTGACGCCCTCAGCGCCGGTCAGCGCCGCTCCGGTCTCGCGCGCGCCCTGCACCAGATTGATGACGCCTGCGGGGAGCCCCGCCTCGACCATCCGTTCAACAATGAACGCACCCGGACCCGGCGTTTGTTCAGACGGCTTGAAGACAACCGTGTTGCCGGCGATCAGCGCGGGAACAATATGACCATTGGGCAAATGCGCCGGAAAATTATACGGCCCCAGCACCGCCATCACCCCATGGGGCTTGTGACGCAACACCGCGTGGGTTGCGCCGGCGACGCTTTGGCGCTCGCCGGTGCGCTCATGATAGGCGCGAACAGAAATATTGACCTTGCCGGCGACAGCGGCAGCCTCGGTCTTGGTTTCCCAGTATGGCTTACCGGTCTCGCGTGAGATCAGCTTTGCCAGTTCGTCGCTGTCACGCTCAATCAGATCGCGATAACGCTCAATAATATTGATGCGCTCAGCAATCGGCGTCAGCGCCCATGTCTCAAATGCGCCGCGCGCAGCTGCGACCGCGTCGGCGACATCTTTTTTGGTCGCCGCAGCGCCAGACCATAACGT
>JAJFGE010000161.1 GCA_021776295.1 Hyphococcus sp. | reverse complement strand
TTTCGAGTGGGCATCGTCTTGCTGGCGTCGCTCATGATTTTTGTTACGTGGAACGACATCAATAATCTGATCTCGTCTATCAGCTAGGGCGTCGGCATGAGTTTGAATGGGTCGGGGGGCGGCGCGGGTCGCGCTATATTTACTTTTGTAGTTTTTGTTGCGGGGCTCGCCAGTAGCTTTTGTGCTCAGGCGCAAGCACCGACGGCGCCGACGTCTTCTTTGGCGGTGCAACCGGGGGCGGCGCAACCAACACCGATTATTCAAGGCTTCGCCGTGCGCGGGAACCAACGCATTGAGGCGGGAACGGTTACTTCGTATCTGCCTTTACAGCCCGGCATGCCAGCTGACCCGGAGCTGTTAGACCTGTCGCTCAAGACGCTTTTTAACACCGGTCTTTTTTCAGACGTTGTGCTTGAAATGCAGGAAAATGGCGCCTTGCTGATCGACGTTAAAGAAAATCCAATTGTCAATCGCGTCATATTCGAGGGCAACCGAAGAGTTAAAGAAGACAAAATTACCGAAGAGATTCAGCTGGCGCCGCGCACCGTTTATACGCGTTCAAAAGTGCAGGCCGATGCGCAGAGAATTGTCGAGTTGTATCGTGCGAAAGGTCGCTTTGCGGCATCTGTTACGCCAAAGGTTACGCCGTTGGCGCAAAACCGCATCGACGTCATCTATGAAATTGACGAGGGGCCGAAAACTGGCATTGCAAAGGTCAATTTTGTCGGCAATAAAATTTTTACCGATATAGAGCTGCGCGGCGTAATCCTGACCAAAGAAAGTCGCTGGTGGCGATTTTTCACCAGTAACGACAATTATGATCCTGATCGGTTGGAGTTTGAGCGCGAGCTATTGCGCAAACACTACGGACGCAATGGTTATGCAGACTTTTCAGTGGTTTCCGCTGTTGCAGAGCTGACGCCGGACCGCAAGGATTTCTTCATTACGTTCACCGTCGATGAGGGTCCGAAATATACGGTTGGCGAAGTGCGTGTAAAAACCACGCTTGCCAAGCTCGATGAAGACGTCCTTGAACGGTTTATTCCAATCAAAACAGGTGCAACCTTTGACTCCGAAAAGATTGAAAGTTCGGTTGAATCAATAACTTTCGCCACAGGCTCGACGGGATACGCATTCGTGGACGTTAATCCCCGCCTCTCGCGGCACGCTGAAACCAATACCATGGATATTACCTTCGAGGTGAATGAGGGTCCGCGGGTTTATGTCGAGCGCATAAATATCAAAGGCAATACGCGCACGCTCGACAAGATTATTCGCCGCGAGGTCCGGATTGCCGAGGGCGATCCGTTTAATCGTGTTCTTGTCGATCGCTCGAAGGCGCGGGTTCGCTCGCTAGGTTTTTTCAAGGAAGTTGAAATTGAAGAAAAGCCGGGCTCGGCGCCAGATCGGACCGAGCTTGACGTTACCATTGAGGAGCAGGCGACTGGCTCGTTTAGTATCGGTGTCGGTGTTTCGTCCACAGAGAACTTTATTGTCGATCTCTCGATTGAAGAGCGTAACCTTATGGGCCGCGGCCAGCTATTGCGATTCCGCGCGCAAGCCAGTTCGCGCACCCGGTTGGTCGATATTCAATTTACCCAGCCATATTTTCTGGGCCGTAATCTGGCTGCAGGTGTATCCGCTTTTAATCAGCGAACGAACTTTCGTGAGTCAGGGTTTATCCGCAATAGAATTGGCTTTGGCCTGAACACGGGCTTTCAGATTTCTGAATATGGCCGCGGCGGTCTAAATTACCAGTTTACCAATGACGATGTTACCATTGACAGCATAAACCGCCTTTCCATACCTGCCGGTGATGATCCGCTGTCGATATTGACCCCAGGGGCGACACCGATTTCGGTGGATACGCAAACTGTGAACGGCGTGGAAAGCCAAGTTGTAACAGCGATATTATGTGACTTTCTCGTCCAGTCGCTTTCACCGACCTGTCAGTCACGTGGGCAATTTGTAACCTCGCTGGTCGGCGCATCGATTTCTTTCGATACGAGAAATGATCCCTTTAAACCGACCCGAGGTTGGCGCACCGCATTGTCGGTACGGTTTGCTGGCCTAGGCGGCGACGTTAATTATTATCAGACCGAGGCTTCCAGTGCATATTATCATCCGCTGATTGGTAAATTTGTTGGCGTTTTAAAGGGTCGAGCCGGATATATTGACGGTTATGGCGGCGATGATGTCCGGCTGTCTGATCGTTTCTTTGAAGGCGCATCGTCTTTTCGCGGATTTGAAGTTGCTGGCGTGGGGCCACGATTCGTGACTTTCTTTGATACGCAGGAAAATCGCCCGGACGGCCAGTCCATAGGGGCCAAGGCCTACGCCATCGGCACCGTTGAGATATTGCTGCCTTTGCCATTGCCGAAAGAATATGGCATTCGTGCTGCACTGTTTAGTGATTTTGGCACTGTCGGTTTGGTAGATGAGTCAACGAAATTCATTAATGGCGATTCATCGTTCTTTTTGGATGTGCCAGTGTTGGATGCAGACGGAGCCCCGATTCTGGATGATATGGGCAACGCCACCTTTACATCCCTAGCGCCGGTTCAAGATGCGCTGGCGCTACGGGTGACGGCCGGCGTTTCGGTGAGCTGGGATTCGCCTTTTGGACCCGTCCGGTTCGACTTTGCCGAGGTTCTCCGAAAAGAAATATATGATCAGACCGAGGGCTTCCGATTTAGTGCTGGAACAAGCTTTTAGAAAATATGAGGTGTAACATGAAAAAACAGTTCTTCGCGATTACAGGCGCCATTGCGCTTACGATCGCCGGCGCCGCGAGCGTTGCCGCAATCAACAATGCAGAAGCTCAAAGCGCACAGAAAGCGCCGGTTATTCTGGTTATTAGCAGTGCGCAGCTCGTTAGCCAGTCAAAGGCTGGTAAAACCATTCCGGAGCAGGCCAAAAAAGTCGAGGCCAGCGTCGTTAAGGAGCTTGAGGCGGAAGTCGACAAGCTCAAAAAGGACATTGAGAACTATCAGAAGAATGCGTCGCTGATGTCTGATGAAGTCCGTCAACGGACGGAACAGGAGCTTCAGGTGCGTCAGCAATATGGGCTGCCGCAACGCCAAAAGATTGTCGCACAGGTTTTTGACATCGCGCTTCAAAATGCACAAAACAAAATCCTCATCGAAAGTCAGCCTATAATGAAAGACATTATAGAAAAACGCGGCGCCACAATTGTGCTTGATAAGTCTCAGGTGATGTACTCTTCTGTTGAAACGGACATCACCCAGGAAGTGATTGCGGCGCTCGACAAAAAGATGAAAACGGTTGAGGTGGAGAAGGTTTCTCTCGCTGAAATCGAAAAGAAACTTCAAGAAATGGCGAAAGCTCAGGCCGAGGCCGCGAACAACAAGAATTAAGTTGGGCCTTTACGCTTTACTATGAAGTCCCCGGCCGGCGCAGCTTGCGCCGGCCGTTTCTATTCCGGGGAAAACAGGATAAGAGATTCGGCCATGCCCGATCCGCGATTTTTTTCCCAAAGCGCGCCACTTGATTATATCGAAGCGGCGAAGACTATTGGCGCGACGGCAATGCCGCAGAGCAAAGGACAGATCACGCATGCTGCGGCCTTGGATGAAAGCGACCTTCAATCTGCGGTGGTTTACTGTGAGGATGAGGCGTCGTTTTCCAGGCTGGCCGATAAAAGCTTTGGCGTATGCCTAACTACGCCAGTGCTTGCTGGGCGATGCAAAGGCGATGGCGTCTTATTAACCGTTCGCTCCCCGCGGCTGGCTTTCGCCATTCTCTCTGGGAGGCTGCATCGCTCACACGAAGAAGACGAGCCATTTGCCGAAAGCGAGGCGAGTGTTGATGCTGGATCTTACATTCATTCAAGTGTGACGGTCGGCGCCGACACCAAAATTGCCGCAGGCGTACGCATCGGTCCGCATTGTCATATCGGTTGCGGCGTAGTGATCGGCGAGGGCGTCCGAATAGCTGCTGGGTCAACCATTACGCACGCCATCATCGGCGACAATGTGCACATACTGGCCGGCGTGAGGATTGGGCAGGCAGGTTTTGGTTTTATTGAAGACAGGGGACGTCTTGTGCGCATCCCCCAGCTAGGTCGCGTTGTCATAAAAGATGATGTTGAGATTGGCGCGAATACAACAATTGACCGTGGCGCGCTCACCGATACGGTGATCGGCAAGGGCACAAAAATCGACAATTTGGTGCAAATCGGCCACAACACCCGTATTGGGGAATATTGCATATTGGCGGCGCAAACGGGTATATCTGGCAGCTGTGTTATTGGCGATGGCGTGCTCATGGGCGGCCAGGTTGGTATGGCTGACCATCTTCATATTGGCGACGGCGCGCAAATTGCGGCAAAAGCCGGCTTGATGCGCGATGTGCCAGCGGGCGAACGCTGGGGCGGCGCACCGGCGCGGCCGGTGAAGGAATGGCTCCGCGAAACCGTCCGGTTGTCGAGGCTTGGAAAAGAAAAGAGTGGAAAAAATAAATGACGCAACTTGAGCCAGGCAAAACCGTTCTGGAGGTCGATGAACTGATGCAACTTTTGCCTCACCGATTTCCTTTTATGTTGATAGACCGTCTGGTGGACATCAAGCCGGGCGAGAGCGCGGTTGGCATAAAAAATGTCAGTTACAGCGATCAGATTTTTCAGGGGCATTTCCCGCAGAAGCCGGTTATGCCCGGCGTGCTGATTATCGAAGCGATGGCGCAGGCTGCGGCCGCCTTTACATCCTATACAGAAAATCTTGATACAGACGGTAAGGTTGTGCTGTTTATGGGGGTGGATAAGGCGCGTTTTAGAAAGCCCGTCATTCCAGGCGATCAGTTGAGAATAAACGTGCGAACCGTTCATCGCCGGGCGCCGGTGTGGCGTTTTGAGAGCACGGCCTATGTTGACGAGGCGCGCGTTGCGGACGCATCATACTCCGCAATGCTTGCTCAAGGGATATAACCGTATCTATGCGTGGTATGAACATTCATCCGAGTGCAATCATCGAGGACGGAGCAGAGCTTGGCGCTGACGTTATGATCGGCCCGATGTGTCATATCGGTCCGTCGGTGCGGCTTCATGACGGCGTTACGTTGCAAAGATGTGTAGTCATTGAAGGCGACACGGAAATCGGCGCGCGCACAGTAGTTCATCCGTTCGCAGTGCTTGGCGGACCGCCTCAGCATTTGAAACATCGCGGCGAACAAACCAAACTAATCGTTGGCGCCGATGTGATCGTTCGTGAAAACGTAACGATGAATACAGGCACCGTAGAAGGGGGAGGCGTCACCCGCGTTGGCGATCACGGATTTTTTATGATCGGCTCTCATGTCGCCCATGATTGCGATATTGGCGGCAATGTTATCTGCTCTATTAATGTCGCTGTCGGCGGCCATGTTAAAGTCGGTGAGGGGGCTTTTCTTGGCGGACAGTCCGCCATTCACCAATTCTGCCGTATTGGCGATTACGCTTTTGTTGGCGGATGTGCGGCGGTGATTACTGATATTATTCCTTATGCTTCGGCATTCGGCAATCATGCGCGCCTGGCGGGGCTGAATATTGTAGGCTTGAAACGGCGGGGCCTGGAGCGAAGCATCATCCATGATCTGCGCGCGGCTTACAAAATTTTGTTTGGCAATCACGACACATTTAAGGAGCGGGTGGAACGCGTTCGCGAAGAGTTCGCCCATTGCGATGAGGCGATGCGCATCGTCCGTTTTATCGATGTTGATACGTCACGGCCATTGATGACGCCCAGGCGCTAGCGCGGATGGTGCGCTGGCGAAAACTCGGGATACTCGCTGGCGGCGGCGCCTTGCCGGAACGCATAGCCGCGTCTTGCGCAGAACGTGCTGTAGCGTTTCACATCATTCGTATAAATGGCTCGGCCGGTTCGCTGCTTGAAACTCTGCCTGGCGATGATTGCGGCATCGGTGAGATCGGTAAAATATTACGACTATTGAAGGCAGAGCAATGCGACGCCGTCGTTTTTGCCGGTACGGTCAAGCGGCCGAACTTTGCCGCCCTTAAGGTAGACTGGCGTGGGGCGGCGCTGATGCCGAAAATTATCGCCGCCGCTGCAACAGGCGATGGCGCCCTGTTAGGCGTGCTGGTCGACACGGTGGAAGCAGAGGGCTTTTTGGTGATCGGTGCTGATGAGGCCGTGCAGGGACTGGAGGCGCCGGCTGGCGCGCTTGGCGCACATCATCCGGACGAAAATGACTTTCGCGATATGCGCAAAGCGGCAGCGGTTATAAACGCCCTCGGGCCATTTGATGTCGGCCAGGCGGCAATCGTCGCCAACGGTTTTGTCATTGCAATTGAGGCTGCGGAAGGCACCGACGGCATGCTCCGGCGCTGCGCGGAATTACCCGGTGACGTTAAAGGCGGCGCACATGCAGGGATATTACTCAAGCGTCCAAAACCGGGTCAGGAACTGCGTGTTGATCTGCCGGTCATCGGCCCGGAAACTATTTGTAAGGCGGAAAAAGCAGGCCTTCGCGGTGTCGCCGTTGAGGCTGGCTTTGCGCTGATTATCGACCGCGACGAAGTTATCAAATGTGCGGATGCGACTCGATTATTCGTATACGGGTTTTCGGATGTTGACATGAGGGAACCGTGAACGCGGCGACAAACCGCTCCGTTTCGCCGCTGAAGCTGATGCTGTGCGCTGTTGAACCGTCCGGCGACGCCCTCGGCGCGGCGTTGATGCGTGCGCTTTATGACAAAGCGCCCGGAATAAAGATTTTTGGCTGCGGCGGCTCGTTAATGAAGGCGGGCGGGCTGGAAAGCCTTTTCCCGATCGACCGGTTTTCTGTCATTGGCCCGGTCGACGCTATCAAGGCGTTTCCGGCAGCGCTTTACAGCGCCAACATCCTCGCGAAAGCAGCGCAAGAAAAATCGGCAGATGCAGTTGTACTGATTGACGGCTGGTCGTTCGCCCGCATTGCGGCGAAGAAGATTAAGCAACGTGCGCCGGAGACAAAACTCATAAAATATGTCGCGCCACAAGTGTGGGCTTCGCGCCCGCATCGTATAAAGACGGTCGCTGCTCTTTTTAACGGCGTTCTGACCCTGTTTGATTTTGAGCCAATCTGGTTTGAAAAAGAAGGTGTACGGAGCAAATTTGTTGGCCATTCTGCGTTTCAGGCGGCAGGGCGGAAAAGCAGTGATGGCGCCGCCTTTCGCGAGCGCCACAGTCTTGTTGAGGGGCCGCTGCTTGTCGTGCTGCCGGGCAGTCGGCATGGCGAGGTGCGCCGGTTGCTGGCGCCCTTTCGTCGGACGGTAGAAATTGTTCGCAAGGCCATGCCCGAATTACAAACGGTCATTGTTGCGGCGCCCGCCGTGGAAGCGGAAATACGCAAAGCGACGGACTGGGACGACACTACTATCATTGGCGCCGATGAGCGCTATCAAGCCTATAGCGCAGCGACGGCGGGCCTCGTCGCCTCGGGTACGGCGACAACCGAGCTGGCGATTTGTGCAACACCCATGGTGGTCGGCTATCGCGTCGATTGGGCGTCGGCGATCTGGGTTCGCCGCGTCGCGACCATCCGTCATGCCTCGATGATTAACATTGCCGCAGACGCCGAGATTATTCCGGAATTTCTGCAAGAAGACTGCAAGCCTGAAGCGATGGCTGCAGCGCTAATCCCGTTATTGACGGCCTCGCCAGCGCGGCGCGCGCAGCTGGAGGCATTTCCCGAGCAGCTCCAAAAATTCGGCATCGACGGTCCGCCAGCGGCAGCGCTCGCAGCGGAGACTATTGTGGAGTGGACGACAAAATCCGCCTAAAGCCACGCTAACGACAATTCACTGTTGCAAGCCGGGGCCCGTCGCCTTAATGCAATGAGACGGCCCTAGGGGTGTAGCTCAGTTGGTAGAGCATCGGTCTCCAAAACCGAGGGTCGGGGGTTCGAGCCCCTCCGCCCCTGCCATTGTTTTTAAAGGGTTTTCCAGACTTTTCGCCTTGACCATTTTGGTCGTTTTTACAGACATTTTGGGTGTTTTTTACACTTTGCGTTCTTTTTGTGTTCGCTCAAAGCGTTTGATGATGGCTTGATGCTTGAGTAAAGCTTTATGGGAAACACGCAAGTGGCCGTGGGCGTTTTTATCGGGGATGGTGGCGATGACGCCAATTATACGCTCTACCAAAATGTGCAAATCACGGACGGTCCTGATCTCTCAAATGGAATTGAAGGCCTTATGGAGCAATTTGGGTCGCAGTAGTTTAATTTAAGGTTGTCTTTTCTAGCAAGCCGCGCAAAAGGCATTGCTTGCGCTACATGATGCGTGCGGTTCCTGAGACCCGGATTGAGCTTCCGGGCTGTTCTGGTATTTCAGCTTTCAAGACAGATCGCATGCCCATGTCCTCGCCTTGAATAATGTCTATTTCGCCATTATGCGGCCAACCGATGGCGCGAAGATAGCCTGCTAACGCTGCCGCGGCGGCGCCTGTTGCGGGGTCTTCATAGACGCCGCCTGAGGCAAACGGGTTTCGTACATGAAATAGCGGATCGGTTTGCGCAAAAACCAGCGCAACGGTTACGAGATTGCTGGAATTCATGAATTCTCGGCCTTTTGCGAGATCGTAATCCATTGCAGAAAGATGCGCGCGAGATTTGAGCGCCAGCAAAAGGTGCGTTGCTCCGGCGTTGATGACCGCCGGCGCGATACGCGGATCGAGATCGTCGGCATCATAACCAAATAGTTGCAACGCTTCTTGCACTAGCCCCTCATTGGCCGGGGCGCTGCTGGTTGGCGGGGATTGTAGGGCGGCTGTGATAAGAGCGCCATTTCGGCGGCCTTCGACGGTAATGGACGCCTGTTTTAGATTCAGATGAAAGACGCCGTCGCCTTCTTGCATGGCTAAAGCCGCGCCCAGTGCGATGGTGGCGTGACCGCAAAATGACACTTCTGTTTCAGGAGAAAAATACCGCACCGTCCATCTATCGCCGTCCGGCGACGCAAACGCCGTTTCAGAAAACCCTACCTCAGCGGCCGTCGCTTGCATGTCCGTGCGCGAGGCCAGCGTGTCCGTGATAACCACGCCCGCCGGATTGCCTCCCGTTTCGCCATCTGAAAAAGCTGCAATTTTGATAACGTCCACAGTTGAACTTTACCTCCGGGATGTGAAGTCGCGGCGCACCTGCATCTGGATCGGGCCTTCGGCGCGGCCGTGGACGAATTGATCGACCATTGGGTTGCCGGAATTTTCAACTTCGCTGGGCTTGCCGCGCCAGATGATGTGGCCCTGATAGAGCATGGCGATCTCATCGGCGATTTTGCGGGCCGAGGCCATGTCATGGGTGATCGAAATCGTTGTTGCGCCGAGCGCTTTCACGCGTTCGACAATCAGATTGTTGATAATATCGGCCATGATCGGATCAAGACCAGTTGTCGGCTCGTCGAAGAATAAAATCTCAGGGTCAGAGGCGATGGCACGCGCCAGCCCGACGCGTTTTTGCATGCCGCCGGAAAGCTCTTCTGGCGTCAGATCGCCAACCTCTGGCGCCAGGCCAACTTGCGCGAGGCAATTCATGGCTTTTTCGCGCGCATGTTTGCGGGACTTTTTCTCTGCATAAATCAGCCGGAAAGCGACATTTTCCCAGATATTGAGACTGTCGAAGAGCGCCGCACCCTGAAACAACATGCCCGATTGCTGCGCCATCAACCGGCGGTCGCCGCCGGCCTGGCGGGCGATATTGACGCCGTCGATTTCAATGACGCCGTTGTCTGGTTTTAAAAGGCCAAGAAGGCATTTTATTAAAACCGATTTGCCAGTGCCGGAACCGCCAATGACGACCAGCGACTGGCCTTTGGCGACATCAAGATTGACGCCGCGAAGCACCTGATTGTCGCCAAACGCCTTGTCGAGTTCGCGAATAGAAATTTTGACGGGGTTACTACCGGTCATGGGCCCCTTAGACCTCCACCAGTAGCGAGGTCATCAGATAGTTTGACGCCAGCACCGAGACAGCAGCGGCGACAACGGCGGTGCGCGTCGCTGAACCAACGCCGCCGGCCCCGCCGCGGCTTTTATAGCCGTAATAACAGCCCATAACCGAGATTAAAAAGCCGAACACCGCAGCCTTGAGGAGGCCGCTGGTGACATCGTCGATGCTCAGGAAATCCACCAGATTGGTGACATAGTGCGTCGGCTCGAAGCCGAGCGCATAGACCGACACAAGATACCCTCCGTATACGCCGATAATGTCGGCGATGAGGACGAGCAGCGGCAGAGCCAGGGTGGTGGCGAGAATGCGCGGTGCAATTAAATATTTATACGGGTCAACCGAGAGCGTCGAAAGCGCGTCGATCTGTTCGGTAACGCGCATAGTGCCGATCTCCGCCGCCATTGCCGACGAGCACCGGCCGGCCACCATTAAAGCGGCAAGCACTGGCCCTAATTCACGAACGATGGAGACGCCGAGAATTTGCGGCAGGAACGCCTCGACATTAAACAGGGCGCCTTCATAGATGTTGAGCGCCAGCGCCGCGCCTGTAAAAATCGCCGTTAGTCCGACCACGGGCAGGGACGCATATCCGATGCGCGCGAGCGCGCCGCCAAAGGCGCGCCAATAAAACGGGCCGAAAAACCACGCCGTTCCGCCGCGCGCGGCAAAATTGGCGATCCGGCCAATTTCGCCGATGGCGTCCAGCGTCAGACGTCCCGTGGCGGCGGCGACATTCATGTAATAATCCCCTCAAGCGATTGTGTGCAGCCGTTAGAGGTAACGGCGATCCACCCTGCCGCCAAGCCCTGTGAGCAACTCATACGCAGATGTGTTGCATGATTTGGCGGCTTCAAAAAGCCTGATCCCCTCGCCGAAGAATGTGGCGATATCGCCTGTATTTATTGGGTTTTTGTGATCGGTAATATCAAGAGAAATCAAATCCATGGAAATTCGCCCGGCAATGCGTGCGCGGCCCCCCGCGATCACCGCCTGGGCTCTGCCGGAGCCGCTGGCGGGCATGCCATCGCCATAGCCGAGCGCGACGGTAGCAAGCCGGGTCGGCGCGGTCGCCTTGAAGCTGGCGTTATATCCGACGGTTTCACCAGGCGCGATTTCGCGCAGCTGTACCACCGGCGCGCGCAGAACGGCGACTGGTTCGAGGCGCGCCTCATCGATATCAAACGGGCTACCGCCATAAAGCGCAACGCCGGGCCGGACAAGATCGAAATGAAAGCGCGCATCCATCAGCGCGCCGCCGGATGCAGAAAGACTGGCGCGCGCCTGCGGAAAATCTTTTGCGACAGCGCCGAACAGTTTGCATTGTTCATCATTCTTAGGGTGCGCCGGGTCGCTCGCACAGGCGAGGTGGCTCATCACCAGGTTGATATTCAAACCGCTCAGCGCGGCAATCGCATCGATTTCACTAAGCGGCGCGCCAAGCCGGTTCATGCCAGTGTCGATATGCAATGCAGCGGGCGCGCCATCAGTTTCCGCCGCCCATGTTGTTGCCTGTTCAAGACTGTTGAGCACCGGCGCCATCTTTGCGCTTTGAAACAGCGCCATGGTTTGCGGCAGCGGTCCGTTAAATACATAGATCGCCGCATCCGCGTTGAGCGGCTTTAAAACTTCACGCAACGCGGCGCCTTCTTCCGGATAGGCGACAAAAAATGTCTTGCAGTTTTGTTCGGCGAGCTTTGTCGCGATAGCCGCCAAGCCGAGCCCGTAGGCGTTGCATTTTACAACTGCCGCCATCTCCGCATCGGGCGCCGCCGCGCGCAATGTCGCGTAATTGGCGGCAAGTGCGTCAAGGCTAATATCGACCCAGGGGCCGGAGGTTTTATCGGATGCTGTATGGCCGCTCATGGGCCGCTTTTAGGGTGGTTTTGCCGCCAGGCAAGCCAGGAAACCTAATGATTACCATATTGGCTTTGAGCGAGGTTGGAGAATTTGGTGAATTTCGCTTCAAAATGCAGATCAACCTTGCCAATCGGACCGTGGCGCTGCTTGCCGATGATTACCTCGGCGGTGTCGCCGACCTCATCAAGACGCGCCATCCATTTGGCATGGTCCTCAGTACCCTCGCGCGGCTCTGAGCGGCTGAGATAATATTTTTCACGATAGACAAACATAACCACGTCCGCGTCCTGTTCGATGGAACCGGACTCACGCAGGTCAGCCAGTTGCGGGCGCTTGTCGTCACGCGATTCCACCTGACGCGACAGTTGCGACAAAGCCATGATCGGCACGTTCAGTTCTTTGGCAAGCGCTTTCAGCCCCTGGCTGATTTCGGTAATTTCCTGAACCCGGCCATCATTGCGCCGCCCCGAACCGGTCAGCAATTGCAGATAGTCAACCACCAACAGGCCCAACCCGTGCTGGCGTTTGAGCCGGCGTGCTCTTGCCGCCAGCTGGGCGATGGAAATCCCGCCAGTGTCGTCAATGTAGAGCGGCAGTTTTTCAAGCTCGCGCGCGGCGTGGTAGATGCGGTCAAATTCTTCCTGATCGACATCGCCGCGACGAATGCGCTCGGACGGGACGCGGGCGAATTCGGAGATGATGCGGGTGGCGATCTGTTCGGACGCCATCTCCAGGGAAAACAGGCCGACAACTGCGCCCTCGGCGGTCTTCATCGAGCCGTCCGGTTGTTTTTCAGCGCGGAAACTCTGGGCCGCATTGACCGCAATATTGGTTGCAAGCGCAGTCTTTCCCATTGATGGCCGGCCGGCGAGAATGATGAGGTCAGACGGGTGCATGCCGCCAAGCATGCGGTCGAGGTCACGCAGTTCCGTTGCCACGCCGGCAAGGCCGCCGTCGCGCTTGACCGCGGCGTTGGCCAATTCGATCGCCTCGGTAATCGCCGAGCGGAAGGTTTTGAACCCGCCGCCATATTTACCGGTCTCGGCGAGCTTGTAGAGCAGTTGCTCGGCGTCCTCGAGTTGGCGCGAAGGATGGTCTTCAAGGCTGGAGGTCTTTGCACGATCAACCATTTCCGAGCCGATCGACATCAGTCCGCGACACACCGATAAATCAAAGACGATTTTTGCGTAATCCACCGCGCCGGTGGTTGAGGGAACATTGGCGGCGAGCTGTTCAAGATATTTTTTACCGCCGGCCTCAATATATCCGGACGAGCTGGCAAGATAAGTATCGAGCGCCACCGGTGAGGCGAGGCGGCCTGAATTGATCAGCTCGCCGCAGGCCTCGAAAATTAACTGATGCACCGGGTCGTGGAAATGCTCGCCTTTTAAAAACGCCGCCGCGCGAAAAAATATTTCATTATCGAACAGGACCGCGCCTAAAATCGCCTGTTCAGAATCGAGGCTGACGGGGATTTTATCCTCCGTCCCCTGATTAAATTCGTCGACTGTTCTCGCCCCATCCGCCATGGGAATGTTAGACCAAAAAAAGCGCCGGCTGGAAAGCCAGCCGGCGCTTGTATTTTTCCCCGCCGATAATTGCAGGGTATTTTCTTACTGCTGTCAGGCGTCTTCCGCTTTTGCGTCTTCGCCTTCTGCATCGGCGGCAATGGCCGCTTGCGCTTCCTCGTCGAAGAACTCCGCCTTGGTATCTGCGGCGTCTTCTGTTTGTGTCTCGTCATCATCATCGTCTCGCACATCGAGAACATTTTCGCCGCGCGCCTGGCGCTCGGCTTCGTCCTCGGAACGGGCGATGTTGATATCGATGGAGGCGTCGACTTCCGGGTGGAGGACGATGCGCACGGCAAAAACTCCGAGTGATTTGAGCGGCTTAGGCAATCGCACCTGGCCGCGCTCGATTTTTATGCCGTCGTTGGTGGCTGCGTCTGCAATATCGCGTGTTGAAACCGAGCCATAAAGACCGCCGGTTTCAGACGCTTGGCGAATGACCACAAAAGCGCTGCCGTCGATTTTCTTGGCGGCGGCTTCGGCTTCACTCTTGCGTTCAAGATTGTGCGCCTCAAGATCAGCGCGTTGCGTCTCGAACGCCTTTTTGTTGGTATCGTTTGCGCGCAGGGCTTTTTTCTGCGGAAGCAAAAAATTGCGTGCAAAGCCGGGCTTGACGTTGACGACGTCGCCCATCTGGCCGAGATTTTCGACCCGTTCCAGGAGAATGACTTCCATTGGCCCTACTCCGATGCGTAAGGAAGCAGCGCCAGAAACCGGGCGCGCTTGATGGCGCGCGCAAGTTCGCGTTGCTTCTTGTGAGAGACGGCGGAAATCCGCGACGGCACAATTTTGCCGCGCTCGGAGACAAATCGCTGCAACAGCTTGGGATCTTTGTAATCGATCACTGGCGCGTTGTCGCTTGAGAACGGGCAGGTTTTGCGGCGTCTGAAGAAGGGTTTACCCATGATGATGTTCCTTTCCCGCTAGCGGCGTTTATCGCGGTCGCCGCGATCATTGCGATCATTGCGATCACTACGGTCACGGCGGCTCAATACTGGCGAGGGCTCGGGGTTAAGCTCTTCAACGCGAATAGTCATCGCCCGCAACACATCTTCGTTAATGCGCTCCTGGCGCTCAAGTTCCTGCACGGCGCCGGCCGGCGCTTCAATATTGAACAGGCTGTAGTGACCTTTGCGGTTCTTAGCGATTTTATATTGCAGGCTGCGAAGGCCCCAATATTCGGATTTTTCAATCTTGCCGCCATTGTCGGTGACGATTTTGGCAAGTGTTTCAGTAAGGCCTTCGACTTGCGCAGGTGAGATATCCTGACGCGCAATGAAGACGTGCTCGTATAACGGCATAAGCCAGCCCTTTATCTGACGATGGAGACACGAATGACGCCAGCTGGGCGCTTCACTCGGCCTTTGGCTCGCAGAAGCTAGGGACTATCCCTGAACCCGGTAATCGGGCGCCTCTCGACCATCGCTCGCGAAGGCGGGCAATTAGAACACAATCGACGCCAGTGCAAGGGCTAATTACCGGCGCGAAACCCACTCCACCGCCAGATTTCATCGCGGGCGGCGCGCAACTGGTTGGCGCTGGCTTGAATCAGCTTGCCGCGGTCATACCAGCGCGCCGAAGCCAGATTGCTTTGGGTTCCTTTTTGAATAGAGACGGCCGGATTGCTGACGAGGCAGGTGTGTTTGTCAAACATTCTCCGAAACAGGGAGAAGGCGCCGTCAATATACATCTTCCCGCCATGCGCATCGCCGGGCGGCGTTTCGGCAGTTTCCTCAAGATAGGCAACCAGATCGCCGACGGCGCTTTTGTTGACGATATAGCAATGCGCCCATCTAAAACCGGCGGTTGTCGCGACAAGGCCTTTGCTGGCGCCGTTCAGTTCGGAGGTTAGCGAGTGACCGCCGAACCACATGCCCCAATCGCGTGCGTTTAGCCCATCAACCAGCTGCGACTGGGTATCGGCGCGCCGGAACGAATGGCGAAAAATAGCATCATCTTCAAGCACCAGCGCCCGCTCCAGCGAATTGTCGCGAATTTCCGTCAAGATGCTTAAATGGCTAAGGAAGTTCCCATAAACGCCGCGTGAGGGAAAACCATGCGCTGTATCAGGCCGTGGTGCGAAAGGCGTCCGGATCTGATCGCTGTCAGGGTCGAACCCAAGGTGATGGAGTTCGGCCTTTGTCGAGGCGAGGCGCGCAGCCTGTTCGGGCAGATTTATGATGTAAACCCGGTCAACAAAATCACCTAAAGGCGGATGATTGGACAATTGAGCACTACCTTGCCATTGACGGCCCACCCTATGGGGGAAGCGTTAAATTTTGTTTTTGCTGTATTTTCAATGTGCTGGCAAGAAAATGATAGCGCCATGGCCGTATCAAAAGAGCGTTCCAGCGTTTGTATCCACACGGCGCCTCCGATTACGCTCTGTGACAAACCATAGTGGCGATTGATCTTGTTCTATCGCTGTGTTCATGACAATTAGCGGCCTGGCGTGATATCGCGATCAATTTTAGTGTAGGGAATTATCGGTAAAGCTCGCCTTTATCACCAGCGCCAAATAAGAGATCACCCCATCTGCAATACGATAATTGGAGCCTGCATGACGACAGCGTTTGTATTTCCGGGTCAAGGCAGCCAGGCAGTTGGCATGGGTGAGGCGCTTGTCGAATCGTTTCCGGCGGCGCGCGAGGTGTTTGACGAGGTCGACGATGCGCTTGGCCAAAATCTGTCGAAACTGATGCGCGCGGGGCCGATGGAGGAATTGACCCTGACCGCCAACACACAGCCAGCGCTGATGGCGCATTCGATGGCGGCGATGCGGGTGCTTGAACGCGAGGCCGGCGCCGATATCGCCAATGCGATGTTTGTCGCCGGGCACTCGCTGGGGGAATATTCAGCCCTATGCGCTGCCGGGGCGATCTCGCTTGCCGATACCGCAAAGCTTCTGCGCATTCGCGGTGAAGCGATGCAGGCGGCGGCGCCGATCGGCGAGGGGGCGATGGCGGTGTTGATCGGCGTCGATCTTGAAGGCGCACAAAAGGCGATTGACGCCGCGCCCGGCGACGGTGTTTGCGAGATTGCAAACGATAATGCGCCCGGCCAGGTGGTCATTTCA
>JAJFGE010000017.1 GCA_021776295.1 Hyphococcus sp. | reverse complement strand
CGGCAAACGCGGGAAAGCTTCGATTTCCCGAAAGTGGGGGTTCTATAGGGGGAGAGCGGATCTAAGGCAAGGGGCGCGCGCCTTCTACCCCCGGGCGCGACGGCGTTGGCGCTCGGCATGAAGCCGGTGAAGCTGCTCGCGATCGGCCTGCGCCAGCGCCTCAGCCACCAGCCTTTGACGGCATGCCGTTTCGGCGCGGCTGTTATCGCGTGGCGGCGCGCCGTGAACCCGGCAAAATCGCGCCGCTTGCCTGCGTATATCCGCATAGGCTTCGCGGGCGCCCGCCGCCGTGTCCGCGGCGCTTAAATCTAACGTATAGGAATAGGTTTCATTATTTTCGTTTTCCGCGAATGCAGCAGGGGTCGCGAATAGACATGTTGCGGCCAGAGTTATGGTTAAGAGAGTGCGCATTTGTGTCTCCTTTTCTTGCACTCCCCCCAAAAAGGGGACGGCGCGGCTCTACTCAACGTGCAAATCCGGTCATTCGTCTCATTGTCCGCAATTGACCGGATATTTCCGCCGCCAGCCTGTGCTAAAAGCCCATCCTGAAAAGGAGAAATGAACGCATGTCGACGAAGGCGAACGATGCGCTGCAGGAACGTTTGGTTTCCTGGAAGCGGATCGCAAACTATCTTGACTGCAGCGAACGCACGGCGCGGCGATGGCGCAATGCCGAGGGCTTGCCAATTCATAATGCGACGGGCGGCGCATCGGGAACGGTTTTTGCGTTCAAGAGCGAGCTTGACGCATGGTTGAAATCCCGCCCGGCCGACAAAAGCGCCGCGCCGCCTCAAGCAGCCAGTGCGCCGCGCCAAAACCGCGCCTGGCTCGTCGTGATGGTTGCCGGCGCGCTTCTCGCTGCTGTTGCGCTATCGACATGGAGCAACACGCGTTCAAACCGCGCCGCCAACACTATTGACCCGGATCGTATCGCACTTGGCGCCTTTGTCGTTGATCCGGCGCGCGAGGACGCCCCGGTCTTGCGTGAAATGCTGAAATCAAAATTCTCGGTAACGTTTGCCAGAAACGGCCTCGATGTTGTTTCCGAAAACTCTGGGTCTTCGGCGCCCGCCGCTTTTGAACTGTCGGGCGCGCTGGATGACGCGCCCAGCGGGTCAACAATTTCATTATCGCTTGTTCATCAAACGTCCGGCGGATTGTTATGGGCGAAGTCGCTCGGCGCTGCAGACGAGGGCGCGACAGCGCATGCGGGCGCAACTTACGCGGCGTCGGTGCTGCGATGCCTGCTTAATTTCCATTCAGCCGTCCCGGAGTTTTCAGCCGAAACGCTGCGCCACATCGCGCGCTTTTGTGATGCGACCCTTGATGACGAAGCGGGAATTAACATCGTCGCCTTCGCAGAGCGGATACGCGAGTCCGCGCCTGACAACCCCTCCGCCAATGCCATCTTTGCCGGGACGCTGGCGATCACGCAGATGTCGTGGGAAAACTGGTTTTCGAAAGAACCGCTCAGCGCGGCGCAAAGCCGGGACAGAAAAATCATCGCCCATGCGCTCTCCAATGATCCCAAAAACCGGCTAGCGCGCAGCGCGTTGGTGCTCATCGATGCCGCGGCCGCACGCAAAGATTTGGCTCAAGCCATGACAATATTGGAAAATGCGCTTGGCGACGGTATTAGTGACTTTTATCTGCCGCATATCCATGGGCGCTTGCTTTATTTGGCAGGCCGGCATGATGACGCCATGCAACAATACTTTATAATCTTAGCGACCAATCCCTATGACGGTGCGCTGCGCGCAAACCTCGCAATGGTCCTTGCTGCGCAGGGAAATAATGAAATGGCGTACAATCATTTCGAACGTGCCATGCGCGATCAGCCCGCACGAAAATTTATTCCCTGGGTCTATCTTGAAAGCGCTCTGTTTTACGGCGATCCCGATTTCGCCGAAACATTGGTGAACGGAGTTGTCGGTGAGGCGGCGGAACTGAGTGATTTACAAAGATCATGCTTTAACGCGTTTTTGGCCGTCAGAAAGCGCGAGGGCGAATCGCGATCCGCAATAAAGGCCTGCAGCGAATTGGAGCCATGGCATCAGTTTCGGATATTTGCTGCACTCGGCGAGGCCGATCGTGCGTTCGCGGTGGGGCAAGGCTATTGGGATTATGCGCCCAACGGTGTGGTTTACGCCATGCTGCCTGAATTTGCAGACATGCGCCGCGATCAGAGATTCTGGGCCGAAGCAGAGAAATTCGGCCTTATCGATTACTGGCGCGAGACCAGAAATTATCCGGATTTTTGCCGGCAAGATGACGATCTTGATTGCGACGCCTGGATCACTTCGCCGAACGCCTACCAGCAAAAGGCGTCACTCACGCCGTAAGCGCATATGCCGCGTGGGCGGCGCGCAAAGTTGCTGCTTGATTATTACGACAGCGGCCGCGCCCTGAACACTTCTTCGTCTAGCTCGCCCTCCCATTTGGCGACCGCTGTAGCAACCGTGACATCGCCAGTGACGTTGGTGACGGTGCGCATCATGTCGAGAAGGCGGTCAAACGGGAAGATAAAGCCGACAACGAGCGCCGTGTGTTCTGGCGTCACATCAAACACTTCCAGAACAATCGCCAGCAGGAACAACGACGCGGAGGGAACGCCCGCCGTGCCGATCGAGACGAGGGCGCAAGTAAGCGCAATCAACACATAATGCTGCGGCTCCAGTGTGTAGCCGAAGACTTGCGCGGTAAAGAGCGCGACGATGCCGAGATAGAGCGACGTGCCGTCCATATTGATCGTCGCGCCGAGCGGCAGGACCGAGCCGGCGACAGATTTACTGATGCCGAGATTTTCCTCTGCGGCCCGGATCGTGACCGGCAATGTCGCTGAAGAAGAAGACGTTGAGTAGGCGACCATCATCGGGTCAAGAATGCCGCGGAAGAAATCCACAAAAGGCAGGTTCAAAACAATACGGATAAGCCCGCCATAAACGATCAGCATATGCAATGCGGCGCCGAGATAGACCGCAAGCGTCAGCGACAAGATCGCCGTGAACGTCGCAACGCCTTGCGTGCCAGCAACATAGGCGATCAGCGCAAAGACGCCGAAAGGCGCAAGCTCCATAATAATATGCGTCATTTTGAGGACGCCTTCGGCGACAGCTTCGAAAAATTTCCCCGCCGCCTTCCCGGTTTCTCCCGCCATTAAAATGCCAACGCCGAGCAGAAGCGCGAAAAAGATCACCGCAAGAATGTCGCCCTCAACCAGCGCCTGGAACGGGTTTTCAGGAATGATGCCCATCAGGCGCTCGCCGATGGGCTGCGCTTCGCCCATTTGCTTGGGTACGGCGCCGCCGAGGTCAACGCCCTTTCCGGGTTGAAAGATCGTGCCCATGGCAAGACCAATCAGATTGGCGAAAAACGTCGTCAGGAGATAAAGGGCAAAGGCTTTAATACCGATGGTGCCAAGCTTCTTCGGCTCGCCCATAGCATAGATACCAGAGACAAGGGTGAAGAACACCAGCGGTACAACAATCATCCGTATCAGGCGGATAAAGATATCGCCAATGACTTTGACTTTAACCAGCAGCGCCTCGCCAGCTTCCGGCCCCATGCTTTGTGTGACCACAAGGCCGAAGGCGACGCCGAGGACAAGACCCAGAAAAACGCGTTTCCATAATTTTGTGCCAAACCACCAGGCCATGTCGCCGCTCCCTATTTGTTGTCTTGCGGTCTAGGGCATCGCCCGATGCCCTAGATTCTTTCATGGTCGCATCGCGCGACGCGAAAACCGTTGCACACTTTTCGCTCGATGCTCTATTATGATTGCACCGACCGCGAAAGCCCTGCCGTCAATTTGTTTCCTGCCGATCGGTGCAAATACTATTTTACTCCGCTTCGCCCATCAGCTGGCGGAAGAAATAGATATATTCCAGCGCCGTGCGACGCGCGAGTTGGTCCTGGTTGGCGGTGCCGCCATGACCGCCTTCGATGTTCTCATAATAGTAAAAATCATAGCCAAGCTCAGCGAGCCTGGCCGCCGCTTTGCGCGCATGACCGGGATGGACGCGGTCATCCTTGGTGGAAGTATAGAGCAACACTTTCGGATAGGGCTGGGCCGCCTCAAGATTTTGATAGGGCGAATATTTGGAAATATAGTCCCACTCTTCTTCGATATCGGGATTGCCATATTCGCCCATCCACGATGCGCCGGCGAGCAGCTTGTTGTATCGCTTCATGTCAAACAGCGGCACGCCAATATCGATCGCGGTATAAAGCTCCGGCCGCTGGGTCAGCATTGCACCCATCAACAGCCCGCCATTGGAGCGGCCAATAATGCCAAGCTTTTCCTGACTGGTAACGCCGGTCTCAATGAGATTTTCCGAGATCGCAATAAAATCATCGAACGCGCGCTGACGGTTTTCCTTCAACGCCGCTTCGTGCCAGCGCGGCCCATATTCCGAACCGCCGCGAATATTGGAAAGCACCATAACGCCGCCGCGCTTGACCCACATCAGACCGGCCAGAGCGCCATGTTGCGGTCTTGCCGGGTCTTCATAATAGGCTGGCAGGATTGGCGCCAGAAAACCGCCATAACCATATTGGATGGTCGGCGCATTGCCCTGCTTCAGGACCGCGTCCTGGCCCATTATAAAATAAGGGACTTTTGTTCCGTCTGCGGAGGTTGCAAAACGCTGCTCCACCATGACGCCGGTTGCGTCATAAAACGGCGCCGTCTCGGCAATTTTTGAAACTTTGTTTTTCTCCGTTACGTAGAAAAGTCCATCCGGTGTTGTCAGATTTTCAAATGACACCATCGCGTCGTCGGTTCCGCCGCCAGCAGAGACAATATCAACAACGCCATTGGCGGGTAATTTTATTTCTTTAGATTTCCACCCGCCTTTTTTGCGCCGTGAAAAGCGCGCAGCCTTTCCTGAAACATCATCAAGATATTGAACAATAAGGCTCGACTTGCCGACGCCGACGCCTTCAATCGACTGGCTCAGGCTTGCCGCGAAGATGCTTTCAACATCGCCGCTTTTCAGGTCATAACCGATCAGCGCGCCTTGCGCATAATCATTGCCGGCATAGGCCCAATCTTCGCGCAGGAGAAAAATCGCAACGCCGTCAAGAACGCCCTGCATGTCGGCATTGAACGGAAGCGGGAGTTTGGCCAGGGCGCCATTGGCGCCGACCTGGTGATATTCGCGCTCGAAAAACGACGGACCGCGCAATATAAATTCATAAGTGTCGTCGCCATCATGTTCGACCACCGGGAACGCCCAGACATCATCAACGCCAACCGTCATGATGATCTCAGCGTCGTTCTTTGAAGCGCCGCGCGTCCATCGCCGGACTTGTCTTGGATAGCCGGAGGCCGTCAAGGCGTCAGTGCCCCAATCGGTCCCCACAAGGAGCGTGTCGGCATCGACCCAAGAGAGCCAGGACTTTGCTTCGGACAGAGTAAACCCGCCTTCAACAAAGGTCTTGGTTTCAAGATCAAACTCGCGCCAATAGGCGGCGTCTTTGCCGCCGTCGGAAAGCTCGATCATGCAGTGGCGATATTGCGGAGACAGGCAGGCAATGTCGCCCTTGATCCAGTTTTCGCCCTCGGCTTTCGCGAGCGCGTCAAAATCGATCAGGGTTTCCCAATCCGGCTCGCCATTACGGTAGCTTTCAACGTCTGCGCGCCGCCACAACCCGCGCACATGGGTCTCGTCCTGCCAGAAATTATAGACCTGACCGTTGTGGATTTCTCCGTAGGCGAGGCGCGCATCAGAAGTTAATACCGAAAGCGCGTCTTTGTAGAGGTCGGCAAATCGCGGATCGCTTTCCAGCTCCCCCAATGAGCGTTTGTTTTGCGCACGCACCCAATCAAGCGCTTGCTCGCTTTCAACCGCTTCAAGCCACAAATAGGGGTCGGTCGCGTTAACCGTTGTCATTGCCGCCATCGCCCCAGTCATAACTGCGGTCATTATTTTTTTCATGGTGAGAAAACTCCCGAGATTGTTTGGCAGGGACCCCGTGGATTAACCATACAAAAGCTTGTCCGCCCCCGTAAACCCGGCGAGCCCACAGCCCAATAAATCCGCGAAGATAGATAAAAATGTATCTTACCTTTTAGAGAAGGTTTGAGCGCTGGCCGATAGTTTGCAGCTACCGGCAAGACTATGTCTATATTAGGAAAATTATCAATGGCGAAATCCGACGCCCGTCGTTTCAAGCGCGTTAGCCTCGATATGCCAGCGCATATCGTCATTAACGCCGTCGATGAGTTTGAGGGCCGCCTTTTGAACATCTCGCCGGGGGATATGGCGCTTATCGCCAACACCAACGCAACGCCGGGCGACGCCGCCATTATCCGCGTCAAAGACCTTGACGTCATCGAAGGAACGGTGGCGCGGACTTTCCCCGATGGATTTGCGGTGTCGTTCATGCTGTCAAAAAAGCGGCGCACGCAACTTACCGAAAAGCTTATCTTGCTTGCCAACCAGCCTTTTTCTGAAGGGCTTGGCGACCGGCGCACTACGCTGCGGCACCGCCGTTCAGACGTGCGCACCAGCAGCCGCCTTGCCGACGGCTCGTCGCTCTATGTCCGGATTATTGATATGTCCGTAGACGGTGTATCTGTTGAGGCGCCGCGCCGCCCGCCGCTTGGGTCGGAAATCCACATCGGCCAACAATGCGGCGTGGTCGTAAGACACACACCGCGCGGCTTTGTTGTCGTCTATGAATCCAAGAGGCAAAAACCACACACAATCTTGCATGCGGTCTAGGCAAGCTTAATAGCCAGCACCCGCAGGCTGCTCGCCCAATACTACCGGCCCAAGATTTTTCATAACTTCGCGCGCGGAAAACGCCCGTGAATTGTCTGCAGGCTTTTCACCGCGATACATAGCGACGAATGCAACCGCAGAGTATCGGGTGATTTCACGCGTATAGCCGTCATAAGGATAGCCCCAGCCGAAGCCATAGGCGTAATAGGGAAAGGCGTAAGATGAGCCACGGAACCCACGCCCATAGCCATAACGCCCATAAAACGGTGGATAGGCCGCCGGATAGGTCGATGTGCTGGAGTAGTTTGTGCGCGCCTCGGTGTCGTTTTCAACCACCACAAAATAATCGTAGCCGCCCTGAACAGTTAATTCCGCCGCCCGATAGAGCAATGAGTTCTCTACTGTTTCGCGCGCAGTCGAGGAATTGCCGCGAAACGTAATCCGGTATCGGCCTTGCTCGATTTGCTGTTCTGAAAATCCATAACCGCGCTCGCTTGCCGCCGGCGCATATGGCGTTGCCGTCACGCAGGCCGCCATCAAAAGCGCCATACCGCCTATCGTCAAAATCTTGATCATCATCATCTCCCGACTATCGCCGCACTTTGCCCAGGCGGCCATCATAGCCCGGCGACGGGGCGCTGAAAAGGCGAAAAGCTGCGGCGGGGCTAGCCCTCGCGCGGATTTGAAACCGGGGTTATTGCTTCGCTTCCGAGTGCGTCACGCAAGGCCTTAGGCGCTGATTTTATGTGCAAATCGCGCTGCGGGAACGGAATTTCGACGCCCTGCTCGGCGAGCATGTCCCATATCGCCAACAACACGTCGCTGCGCACATTGGCGGTGCCGCTGGCAGCGTCGTTAATCCAGAACCGCAGGTCGAAATTGACGGAATTGTCGCCGAACTCCATCAGATTGCAGCGCGGGACCGGAGATTTCAAAACCCGCTCAACACTCAGCGCGGTTTCCTCGGCGCATTTGGCGAGCCCGCGCAAATCCTCGGTGCTGTAGGAAACCCCGAACGGCGCATGCAGCCGAACCACGCGGTCGGAATGCGACCAGTTGGTCACCCCTTCATTGATAAAAAGATCGTTCGGGATGAGATGCGCGGTGCCGTCGCGGGTGCGGATTGAAACATAGCGCGCATTCATCTGCGTCACCCAGCCATAGGTGCCGCCGACCTCAATAACGTCGCCGGGCTTAATCGATTTATCCGCGATCAGCGTAAAGCCAGCAAAAAAATTCGACACCGTGCGCTGCATGCCAAGGCCAATGCCAAGACCGACCGCGCCGCCGAAGATCGCCAATGTGCCAAACGGAAAGCCAACAATCTGCAACGCTGCAATCAGCGCAATGATTGGCAACATCACATCAAGGATTTTTGACAATAACGCCTTGAACGACACCGTCAGCTCATCAATCGCGCTGATGCGGCCTTTGACAAATTTACTGGCGAAGCTTGCGCCCCAGAACAAAAGCGCGAAGATCGCCAGCATGCGTACAAAATCCAAAGCGGAAAAATGTTGCACATTGCCGGCTTCATCCGTTCCGAGAGGAATGGAAAACGCATCAAGCTGGCGCACGACATCGTCGAGAACGCCGAGAATATCCAGCGCCGCTATCGGCCAGGCGACGGAAATCGCCACCCGCGACCAGAACGGCGAGCGAATAACCAGCGCCACCAGCCGAATGACGATCCAGGCGCTCAACAGGCTGACCCCAGCCTCGACAAACCCGTTGGAAATACCGACCCCGTCGAGAATGACGACCGCTGTTTGCAGCGTGATAAATAGCGCAATCGGTGTTGCGATATGCGCAAACGCATTTGCCGCGCGGCGCAGGACGCCAAATGGCGCGCGCGGCGCGATCTGGCTGCGGATCAGTTTTTTCAGCTGCGGGCCAAAAACCGCCGCCGGCGCCAGGGCAAAAAACACGATGCCCGCCTGAATGGCGACATCGATGGAAAGCATCTGGCTTTGCAGCGAGGCTATCCACTCAGCGGATTTGTCACGCAAGGCGTCAAATCCGAACAGGGTTTCAATGCCCGAGACGTCAGGCTGGCCTTCGGCTGGAGCGACGTCTTCCTGAAGCATCGAAACTCCTCTTATGACGAGCCTGCTCGCCTCGTCTGATACGGCGCTTAGCATGCGCCACCGCCGGCGTACAAATCAGCCAGCGATTTCCGCTTGCAGATTAGAAATCTCAGCGCAGCCGTCCTTAGCCAGCGACATCAGGGCTGCAAATTGCTCCTCTGTGAACGGATCACCCTCCGCGGTTGCCTGCACCTCAACCAGTCCGCCCGAACCGGTGATGACAAAGTTGGCGTCAGCTTGGGCTGAGGAATCCTCGTCATAATCGAGGTCGAGCGCCGGCGCGCCGGCGACCAAGCCGCAGGAAATCGCCGCCACCCGGTCGCCGATTGGGCTGGTTTTGATAATCCCTTGCGCCAGCGCCCATTTGCAAGCCTCGTTCATCGCCACCCAGGCGCCGGTAATCGATGCGGTTCGGGTGCCGCCATCGGCCTGAATGACATCACAGTCGACCAGTATCTGACGCTCGCCAAGCACTTTTAAATCCACCACCGCGCGCAGCGAACGGCCGATCAACCGCTGGATCTCCTGGGTGCGGCCAGACTGGCCGCGCTTGGCCTCGCGCTTCATGCGCCCGCCGGTCGAGCGCGGCAGCATGCCATATTCCGCCGTCACCCAGCCGCGGCCGCCGCCACGCAACCATGGCGGCGTGGTTTCATCCCAGCTTGCGGTGCAAAGCACATGGGTGTCGCCGCATTTCACCAGGCACGAGCCCTCGGCATGTTTTGAAAAACCCGGAACCAGCTCAATTGAGCGCAGTTCATTGAAGGTGCGGCCCGACGGTCTCATAATATTCTCCACGATAAAGTGAGGCGTTCCTAACGCTGTGCAGGCCGGCTTGTCGACCCGCAATCGGGTAAATCGCCCCTTTGCCCCCCCCTTTGAATGTTTGCGCAACTGCGCCTATTTTCTACCAGAGCATCGGGCGATTAACAGAGATCGCCCGATGCTCTAGATTCTTTGTTGCGCGCCGTATATAGCGAAAAACCGGCCTCATCCTGAGCTTGTCGAAGGGCCCACTTTTTCGCCCGGCGCTCTGGACACGAAAATAACGGGTACAAGTTCGGGCCATGAACGCATTAAACGATATTGACGAGCGCTCCCGCGATATTTTTCGCCAGCTTGTAGAGACCTATCTCGTGACCGGCGAGCCGGTCGGCTCGCGTACGCTGAGCCACGATCAAACCATCCCGTTCTCAGCCGCGACCATCCGCAACATAATGGCGGACCTCACCGATGCCGGGCTGCTCCACGCGCCGCATGTCTCCGCCGGGCGGCTGCCGACCGAGCGGGGGTTGAGGCTGTTTGTCGACGGGCTGATGCAGGTCGGCGAACTGTCTGGCGATGAACGCCGCGCCATTGAGCAGGGGGCCCGCAATGACGATGTTGAAAATGTACTGGCCGAGGCGGCGGCAAAACTGTCAGGCCTCACCCAGGCGGCGAGCCTTGTACTGACGCAAAAATCCGATGCGCCGCTGCGCCAGGTTGAGTTTGTCTCCACCCGGCCCGGCAAGTCGTTGGTGATTTTGGTGTTTGAAGATGGCCGGGTTGAAAACCGGCTGATTGAAACCGCGGAGAACCTTCCCGCTTCGGCGCTGATTGCCGCCGGCAATTATCTCAATGCGCGTCTGCGCGGGCGTTCGCTGAATGAAACCCGCGCACAAATTCTTGATGAGGTGGAAAACAACCGCGCCGAACTCGACGCGATCACCGCCAAGCTGGTCCGCCAGGGCGTCGCTAAGGTCACGGGCGGCGAGGACTGGTCGCTCATCGTGCGCGGGCGCGGGCGGTTGATTGAGGAAAGCGCGCTCCAGGATATCGAGCGGGTGCAAACGCTGTTTGACGACCTTGAGCAGAAGCGCGACGTGATCGAGCTTTTGACCGCAGCCAAACACGGCGAGGGGGTTAAAATTTTCATCGGCTCGGAAAGCAACTTATTCTCGCTGTCCGGCTCATCCGTGATCGCCGCGCCCTATCGCGACGAGACCCGCAAAATCGTTGGAGTCGTGGGGGTGATCGGCCCAACCCGGCTGAATTACGCCAAAGTCATCCCAATTGTCGATTATACCGCCGAAGTTGTCTCGCGGATGTTGAAATAACCGCAGCGGGGCCGTAAATGGCGCCTGCCCCGCCAAGACAAGCAGTCAAGAGAATTAGAACCCGAACATGAGTGATCACGATTACCCCCCCAATAAAGACCAGAGCCCGGTTGACGGTGACAAGCCGGTTGACCTGACAGAGGATGACCGCGCCGTCGCCGACGAGATCGCCAGCGCCTCCCAAAATGACGAGAAGAAGGAGGGCGCAAAAAAAGGCGATGAGGACAAGTCGTTGCGCCATGAACGCCAGCTGGCCGAGCTGAATGACCGGGTGTTGCGGCTGGCGGCGGAGCTGGAAAACACCCGCCGCCGCAGCGAGCGGGAAAAAGCCGACGCCGGGCGCTATGCAATCGCCAATTTCGCCCGCGACCTGCTCGGCGTCACCGATAATTTCGAGCGCGCGCTGCACGCCGCCGGCAGCGACGATACGCCGACCTCAACCGAAGCGCTGTCGGGCATTGTCGACGGTCTTCAGATGACGGAAAAAGAGCTGCTCTCTGTGATGGAGCGCCACGGCATTCGCCGGGTGTTTCCCAAGGGCGAGAAATTCGACCCCAATCTGCACCAGGCAGTGGCGCAAATTCCGGACGCGGCCGTGCCGATCGGCCATGTCATCGACGTCGCCCAGCCGGGCTTCACCATCGGCGAGCGGGTATTGCGCGCGGCAATGGTGACGGTTTCCTCAGGCGCCGGCGCCAAACAAGACGAAGACGCCGAGCCCGGCGCACGCCTGGATACGCGTGCTTAAGCGTCTGACTCAAAATTAGGTGTTTGATAATACTTCTCACAACGTGTCATCATCGGATTTATTCCGGTGATCCAGGCTCGAAAGTGAGTCGCTTGCCTCGCTGGATTGCCGGAATGGAGATGGATGGGAACCATCGACCTCCGGCAATGACAATGATGCACACCACAATACCACTATAGCAAAATGCATTAAATGTGAATCGTTGCATTTTGCTATAGTCTTTCCCTGGTCGCATCGCGAGGCGCAAAAACCGTTGCCCACTTTTTGCTCGATGCTCTAACCCATTGAATTGATTCACTGCATTTTAGAGCAAAAGCTGGGAGAATTTTCGGTCAGGCTCTTGGCGTTAAACTTTCGGCGCAGCCGCTTTTACCGCATCATCGACATAAGGCTCGAAGACTTTAAAGTTCTCGACAAACATTGCCGCCAGCTTTTGCGCCTGCACATCATAGGCGCTCTTGTCGTCCCAGCTATTGCGCGGGGTTAAAATCTTAGGGTCGACCATTGCAACCTCGCTCGGCACGGCGAAGCCGAAGATCGGATCGTGCGTCATTGGCGCAATATTGAGAGAGCCGTCAAGCGTGGCGGCAAGAAGCGCACGCGTAGCCTTGATCGGCATGCGCATGCCGGTCCCATAAGGCCCGCCGGTCCAGCCGGTGTTCACCAGCCAGCAATCAACATCATGCTTGTCAATTAACGCGCCCAAGAGCTTGCCATATTCCGACGGATGGCGCGGCATGAACGGCGCGCCAAAACAGGTGGAAAACGTCGCCTGGGGCTCCTTGCCAAGGCCTTTTTCGGTGCCCGCAACTTTCGCGGTATAGCCGGACAGGAACATATACATCGCCTGCGCCGGGGTGAGTTTTGCAATCGGCGGCATCACCCCGAACGCATCGCAAGTCAGCATAATGATATTGTTGGGATGTCCGGTGCGGCCATCAAGGCTGGCGTTTGGAATAAAATCTATCGGATAGGCGCCGCGCGAGTTTTCCGCAAGGCTGGCGTCATCAAGGTCAAGCGCGCGGGTCTTCGGATTCATCACCACATTTTCAAGCACTGTCCCGAAGCGCTTGGTGGCGGCGTAGATTTCAGGCTCCGCCGATGACGACAGGCGGATCATCTTGGCGTAACAGCCGCCTTCAAAATTAAACAGCCCGTTCGGCCCCCAGCCATGTTCGTCGTCGCCAATCAATGTGCGCTTCGGGTCGGCCGAGAGTGTCGTTTTGCCGGTGCCGGAAAGACCGAAAAAAATTGCCGGATCGGCGCGCTCGCCGACATTGACCGAGCAATGCATTGGCATCACGCCGTCTTCAGGCAGCAGAAAATTCAATATGGTGAATACTGATTTTTTCATCTCGCCGGCATAAGACGTGCCGCCGATAAGCACGAGACGACGGACAAAATCGACCGCGATCACGGTCTTGCTGCGGCAACCATGCACCAATGGGTTGGCTTCAAAGCCTGGCAAGTCGACAACCGTGAAATCCGGCGCAGCCCCACGCTCATCCATTGGCGGACGCACCAGTAAATGCTGAATGAACAGGCTATGCCACGCATATTCGGTAAACACGCGCACATTGATGGCGTATTTTTTGTCCGCGCCGCCGCGTAAATCCTGCATGAAAAGATCGTGCCGGGCCGCATAGGCAAGCATGTCGGCGTGGAGACAGTCGAACTCTTCCGGCGTGATTGCCTGATTGGCGTCCCACCAGATTTTGGCGTCGATATCTTCGTGGCGGACAATAAATTTATCTTGCGCCGAGCGGCCGGTATGTTCGCCGGTCTTGACCACCAAAGGCCCGTCTTTGGCGATATCACCTTCGCCGCGTTCAACGGCATGTTGGTAAAGCGCTGCGGCAGTCAGGTTCGACAAGCGCTGCGGCGCGCATAGCTCAAACGATCTCGCAGCGCTTAGCGCCGGCGAAACAGAAACGCTCATTCATCTTCCTCCCGATGCCTCAAAATTGAGACGGCGCGCCCATTCTGGAGCGACAAAAACGCAGTCAACCCCATTCCGGCCGCCTCACGGCTATTAATCCAAAAATCGGGCCATGACCACAGGTCACAGTTGTCACGGGGGCCCATAATCAACTTGTCTCAAATCGCTTGTCATGCAACATCGCGCGCTAACCATAATGCGGAGGCGTTCGATGATGAGATTCAACCGGTTGGGGATATTGGCGCCCTGTTTCGCTTTTCTGATGGCCTGCAGCGCCGAGGTTGCCGCGCCCGACAGCGAGGCCACAGCTGATGCGGCGCCTGCGAACAAAACCAGCCCCGCCATCACAGGAGACGACCTCGCTCTCCACATCGCAACCCTCGCATCGGACGAATTTGAGGGCCGCGCGCCAGCGACGCCGGGCGGCGAAAAGGCGCGCGCTTATATCGCTGATCAGTATGCGCGCCTCGGCATGAAATCTATCGGCGACAGCTTCTTTCAGCGCGTTCCCATGGTCGAGGCGACACTTAATCCTGACACGTCCTATTTCCGCATTAACATGTCGGCGGGGGCGCGCGATCTCGAATATAAAAAAGACATCGTCTATTGGTCCAAGCGCGTTGAAGAGAGCCTCAGTTTTGAAAACACGGAGATGGTGTTTGTCGGCTATGGCGTCATTGCGCCGGAATATGGCTGGAACGATTACGAGGGCGTCGATGTCAAAGGCAAAACCGTTGTCATGCTGGTCAATGATCCGGGCTTTGCAACCCAGGACCCGGACCTGTTTAACGGCAACGCGATGACCTATTACGGCCGTTGGACCTATAAATATGAAGAGGCCGCACGCCAAGGCGCCGTCGCCGCCATCGTCATTCACGACACTGCGCCGGCGGCCTATGGCTGGAGCGTTGTGGAAGGCTCGTGGTCCGGAGCACAGCTCGACCTTGAACGTCCCGATGGCGGCGCAGGGCGGGTGATCGCCGAAGGGTGGTTTTCTAACCAAGCGGCGCATGAAGTGTTTAACGCAGCCGGACTTGATCTCGACGTGCTTGGCAAAGCTGCAACATCTGCCGACTTCAAAGCCGTCGCGATGCCCGGGCTGACCGCATCGGCCATGCTCAACACCGCCATCCGGCGCAGCGAAGACGCCAATGTCATCGGCGTTATCGAGGGATCGCAATATCCCGACGATTATGTTCTTTACATGGGCCATTGGGACCATCTCGGTATTAATCAGACTACGGAGGGCGGCGACAAAATTTATAATGGCGCGGTCGATAACGCCACCGGCGTCGCGGCGCTGTTGGAGATCGCCGAGAAATTCGCCAATGCCGACGAGCCGCCACTGCGCTCGGTTATCATTGCGGCCGTCACAGCAGAAGAATCCGGGCTGTTGGGCTCGGCCTATATGGCTGAAGACCCGCCCGTGCCGCTTAAAAATATTGTCGGCGGCATCAATATTGACGCGATCCTGCCGGTCCCGCCGACCAAGGATATTATCGTCGTCGGCTATGGCGCGTCGGCGCTTGAAGATATTTTAAGCGCCGTCGCTGAAACCCATGATCGGTATTTGCGTCCCGATGCGGAGCCGGAAAAGGGGTATTTTTATCGCTCTGACCATATCTCGCTGGCGAAAAAGGGCGTTCCGATGCTCTACGCCGATGGCGGGTTTGACCTTCGCGAGGGCGGCGAGGAAGCCGGCAAAAAATACGGCGAGGACTATGTTCAAAATAATTATCACGCGCCGAGCGATGAATATGACGCCAGCTGGAACATGGAAGGGATGACCGAAATAGTCGAAATCCTCTATGAGACCGGCGCTTCGATAGCCTATTCCGATGACTGGCCAAACTGGTATGAGGGCAATGAATTCCGCGCTCTTCGCGACGCCCAGCGCGCCGGCCAATAGCCCTCTACTTTTTGCAGCGCGCCGCCAAATGCTGGTGGCGCGCTATTTTTATTCCGCTTTGTTCATAATCGCGAAGCGATATTTTAACCCTGACGGCCTCAAATCTCCTATCGAGGAGACGGGCCCCTTTGGAAACGATTTTCGACATTTTGGCGGCGCTCTTATTCAGCGCGACGGCGGGCCTGTTTTTCGTGCGCCAGCGTCATGAAACGCCGCCGATGACGCCCTATGCGCTGGTCGGTTTCGTTGGCATTGTCGGCAACTGGCTCGGCAATCATGGCGGCGGGATCGCCGCTGTCGCGCTGTTGATCGCCGGCGCGTTTTTGACCCTCCATCTCGCCAGCGAGCCCTATCGCGAGCCTCGCGAAGAAAAGAATCAATAGCCGGGCCCAACGCCATCTCGCAATTTTGAGTTTTGACCCACGGCGCAATATGTTTAGGTTCCGCCCAATATTTCGACAGCGTTATATTGGATTGCCCCTCCCTTGAACCCGCCCGCACCTGACAAACACGCATCCAAAAAGCATATCGTCGATGTGCTGATCGAGGAGCGCGCGGAAAAACTGACGCGCTCACGGTTATGGCCGCTCTATAGGGCAATCTTGTATCCGGTCTTGCTGCATGGGCCGGCTGTGCGGATGGCGGATGCTATCGCCGGCATGCCCGCACGCGGCGTCTTCGATCATGTCAGCGACCTTCTCCACCTTGGCCTGGAAACGACCGGGCTTGAACATATTCCCAAAACCGGACGTGTGCTGATTGCATCAACCCACCCCACCGGCATCCCCGACGGTGTGGCGATGTATGACGCGTTGAAAGCGCGCCGCCCGGACATGACGTTTTTTGCCAACCGCGACGCGTTGCGCGCCGCGCCCGGCCTTGACGACATGGTCATTCCGGTTGAGTGGGTCGAGCATAAACGCACCCGTATGCGCACGCGCGAGACACTGGTTAGCGCCATCCGCGCCTTCAACGCCGAGAAATGCGTGGTGCTGTTTCCATCGGGCCGGCTGGCTTTCATGAACGATGATAAAGTTCTCACCGAACAGGAATGGCTGCAATCGGTTGCAGTGTTCGCGCGTAAATATGACTGCCCGATCGTGCCCGCGCATATCACCGCGCGCAACTCATGGCTTTATTACTGGTTTTGGAAACTCAACCAGGAATTACGCGACGTCACTTTGTTCCACGAACTGCTCAACAAGAAAGCCAAACCCTATAGGATCGCTTTTGGTCCGGCCATATCGCCAGACCTTCTAAAGGGAGATTCTCTCGAGGTCGCAGCGGCGCTGCGCGCACACGCCGCCGACGATGTGCTCGCGGGCAAGCCCTGGCGGGCTTTGGCGTGAACCGCTTCAGGCAATTTTCCTTGTGGTTTTATAGGTCAGCTCGAGAAAGACGTCCTCAAGGTCGGCCTCATCGGTCGACAGGTCTTTAACGCCGATGCCGGCTGCTGAGACGCGCTCTAATATCTCCGCAACTTGCGCCTTGCTCGGCTGATAAGGGATCGCCAGGCGCCCATCCGGGGTAAGCTCCGCTCTATAGGGAGACAAATCCGGGGCGTCAGTAATTTCCGCTACCGGCGTCACCATCAAGGTTTTGCGGTCGAGCGAGGCAATCAGTTTTTCGGTGGGCTCGCAAGCTGCGACATCGCCTTCATGAATGATGGCGATTTGATCGCAAAGCTCCTGTGCTTCTTCGAGGTAATGCGTGGTCAGAACAATGGTCACGCCAGCCTCATTAAGCTCCAGCACATAGTCCCACATCTGCTTGCGCAGCTCGATATCAACGCCCGCCGTCGGCTCGTCGAGCACCAGGATCGGCGGCGAATGCACCATCGCCTTGGCGATCAGCAGCCGGCGCTTCATGCCGCCCGATAGCTGGCGCACATAAGCGTCGGCCTTATCGCCCAGACCGAGCGCACCAAGAATTTCCATGGTGCGGCGATTTCTCCTGGCGACGCCGTAAAGCCCGGCCTGAATCTCCAGCGCCTCTTTTGGCGTGAAGAACACATCCATGTTGATTTCCTGCGGCACAATCCCGATCGCGGCGCGCGCCTGGCGCGGGTTTTTGTCTATGTCAAAACCCCAGACCGAGACCGAGCCTTCGGTTTTACGAACCAACCCCGCGAGAATATTAATGAAGGTCGATTTGCCCGCCCCGTTCGGCCCCAAAAGCCCAAAGATCGAACCGCGCGGGATCATCAGGTCAATGCCCCGAAGCGCTTCCTTCGGGGGTGATTTTTTCGTCCCGGCATAAATTTTTCTGACGCCGCGCGCGGCGATGGCGTAATCGCCGCTGTCGGGGTTTTGGCTCATTAGGGGGCTTTCAAACTATTGTCGGGGCCATATCATCACGCGCGGCGCGAAGGTCAACGTCGGGGGCGCCCTTGACGAAGTGATTTGACGCCTGCAATGCAGTTTAAACAACAGAAATGAGCCGCGTCATGAGCGATACGAAATCCACCACCGCCCCGGACCCGGAAATCATCTATGTCGACAAGCGCCGCATCTCCTGCGACGGCGGCGGCCCGCTTGGCCACCCGCTGGTGTGGTATTCACTGGAAGATGGCGAGGCCGAGTGCGGCTATTGCGACCGCAAGTTTGTCTATCGGGCTGAAGGGGAACAATAAAATTTAAGCCCGCCGCCAGGCTAAATGTCTGACTCAAAAATAAGTACGCAAAATCAGCAATGTCATCACCGGATTTATTCCGGTGATCCAGGGCAAACAAAGGCTTGCCTCCCTGGATTGCCGGTACAAGACCGGCAATAACACAAGGGAGGTTTCACCAGCGCTAACGGATTGAAAATGACTCAATTCGTTTTGGATCAGGCGCTACGACGTTTCCTTCCTCGCCAGCTTCCAGACCTCGCGGATTTTTGGCGGTGCGGCCTGTAGGATCGCCTGGCGGAAGATTCGCCCCATAATCCGTATCAGGAAAATTGTGAAGGCGAGCATCAGCGCGGTGGCGCCGAGGATTTCCCACATTGGCGGCGAGGCTGCGGCCCGCATCATCACCGCATAGGGGGTGTAGATGGGTATCCATGTGAGAATGCTGGCGACGAGACCATTGGGGTTTTCAAAAACCAAGATCATGAACGGCAGTGGCGCAAACACCAATAACATCACCGGCCCCATGTAAGATTGCGCATCCTGCAAGGAGTTGGAGACCGCGCCGATCGCCAGAAAGATGGTTGAAAAAATCAGATAGGCGCAGAGAAAATAAAACACATAGACCAACAACAAGTTGGTCGAAAACAAGGTTTCAAACGCCATTCCCATAATATTGCCGTCGCCGCCGGCAGCAATCGCCGTGCCTAATCCGCCGAGCAGAAATATCGTCGGCATGGTCAGGCCGACAGCGGCAATGCCGATGAGTTTGCCCATCATCAGCTGGTTTGCGGTGACCGAGGAGAGCAGGATTTCGACGATTTTATTGGAGCGTTCCTCAATCGTGTTGGTCAACAACAAATTGCCGACGCCAAAAATAATGATCAGCAGCATATAGGTGAGAACCGCCGGCAGCGCGGTTTCAATTCTATCCTTTATGCCAAGTTCGCCCTTGCCCGGCGCCCGGTCAGGACGAAACGCCGAGACCGGCGCATCAATCTCCGCCACTTCGTCAAGCGCTTCTTGCGGCAATCCAAAATCGATGATCGCCTGGCGCTGCAACGCTAAATTAAGCGCCGAGGTGACGATCGCCTCCAGCGCCTGGTCGGTAAGATTGCGGCTCCAATATTGCGCCGGCGCTGCATCCTCATCGGCGCCGAAGCCTTTTGGAATTAATATCGCTGCAAACAACTTCGCGGCATCATCCTCGTCAATCCGTGCAAGGCGTTGTTCGAGCAGATAAGGCCGCAGCGCTGCTTCCACCGCCGTCAGGCTGGACGCCCTCGCCGCATCCGCCGGCAGCTCAATCCGGCGAAACACTTGCTTTGGCTGCACAAATGCGGGCGCGCCAGGTTTTAAAAACGGCGCCGCGGCGGCGGCGGCGGCATCAAACCCGCCCGCTTCTTCAAAGGCGGTGAGGCGGCGATCGGTTAAATCCGGCGCTGAAAAAGGCTCCGGGATAGAGCCCGCCTCAAGTGCTTCGGCTTCGGCGTTGACGCTGAGATACATATCCCAGAGATTTACCGACGCGCGCAAATGGCGCCGCGCAATTTCCCGGTCTATATCATCTGTATACAATTCGGTTTCATCATAGACGACAAAATGCCGGGTCGGCTTGGACCGCTCCAGCAACCCCATGGCGCCGCCGATGAGAACCATGCCCATGGGAAACAGCACCAGAAACAGCAAAAAACCCCTTGAGAACACATATTGCTTGTATTCGCGCCAGGCGATGAGGCGGATCGCATTCATTCCGCCGCCGCCTTGTGCAAAGTCGCAGCGCCAGGTTGCGCAGCGTCTTGTTCATCACCGGCAAGCGCCACGAAAATATCATGCAACGTCGCCCCGGCCTGTTCAAACCGCGTGATGGCGATGCCGGCGGCGATTGCCTTTTTCAAAAATTCCTGCGCATCGGCGCCATCTTCAAGCTCGATTTCATACGTCGTTTCCTCGCCTTCCCGTCCCGCCTCTTCAACGCGAATGTTCAACACGCCGCCAAGCTCTCTTAAGGCTTGCGCGGAAGCGGTGCTGCGCACATGCAGGCGCTGAGCGAAGGCGGCGCGCGCCTCACCGAGCGTGCCCTCAAACCGCTTTTGGCCCTCGGCGATAATCAGGAAGCGGTCGCATAAGCGTTCGGCATGCTGCATCACATGGGTTGAAAAAATGATCGTCCGCCCGCTTTCACTTTGATGTCTGATCAACTCTTCCAGCGTCTGCTGGTTGATCGGGTCAAGCCCGGAAAACGGCTCGTCAAGAATAAGCAGCTCCGGCTCGTGGGCGATGGTTGTCAAGAGCTGAACCTTTTGCGCCATGCCTTTGGACAGCGCTTCGGTTTTGGACCGGGCGAATTTTTTCAGCCCGAATTGCTCGAGCAGCTCATAAGCTTTGGCATAGGCTTTCTTTTTTGGAACCCCGCGCAGCTGTGCAAAATAGGCAATCGATTCAGCAGCTTTCATTTTCCGGTAAAGGCCGCGCTCTTCGGGAAGATAGCCAATCCGCTGGCGCACGGTGATGGCCGAGGTCGAGCCGAGAACTTCCAAGGCCCCGGCGCTCGGGCTGATAATATCGAGCATCATCCGCAAGGTGGTGGTTTTACCGGCGCCATTGGGCCCTAAAAACCCATAGATTTCGCCTTTCGCCACCTCAAATGAGAGATCATCAACCGCCGTGAAGGCGCCGTAGCGTTTGCTGACATGGTTAAGAGAAACGGAGATTTCCGTCATCGGCGAGCCTTTTATACGTTACGGTTTTATCAGCTGATGCGCATTAAAGAAGCAATAAACAAGTTGCCTAAGATTACCAGTTTCCTGTGTTTTCCATCTCCGTCCAGGGCGCTCTGGGCTTAAGCGCCTCGCCCTTTTGCAGAAGCTCAATAGAGATGCCGTCGGGCGAGCGCACAAACGCCATATGCCCGTCGCGCGGCGGCCGGTTGATGGTGACGCCGCCATCCATCAGGCGCTGGCACGCCTGGTAAATATCATCGACCCGATAGGCGAGATGGCCAAAATTGCGCCCGCCCTCATAGTCTTCCGTGTCCCAATTATGAGTAAGCTCAACCAGCGGCGCCTGGTCTTCTTTGGCGCGCGCGACATCGTCCGGCGCGGCGAGAAATACCAGCGTGAAGCGCGCATGCTCATTCTCATAGCGATTGACTTCCACAAGGCCGAGCTTGTTACAGTAAAAACCCAGCGAAATATCGAGGTCGCGAACACGAACCATAGTGTGAAGAAATTGCACGAAAGCCTCCTGTTTACTCGCGGGTGCGGATGATTTCATCGCGCAGATAACCCGGACGGCGGCGATGAAAACGGCGCATGAAAAACGCGACAATGCCGAGCCAGGCGGCGAGGACGCCAAAGAAATAATAAAACCCGGAAACATCACGAATATAATAAAGCGCCGCTTCCGGCGGCGTTGAGCGGAAAAATAATAATTCGCCATCATCGAGCAACAAACGATTGGCGACATCGACCGGCTCCGGCACGGCGCCGACGGCTTGCGCGCCCCAAAGCACAAGCGCCAGAACCGCGAAAGTCACGGGCAGCGAAGCAAAGAACGTCAGGGTCATCGCCAGCGCATAGCCCGGAAAACGCGGCGTATGCACAAGCGCGTAAATCTCGCGGAATTTTTCCTCGCTCATGCCAGCCAAAAATTCCGGCTCATGTTTTTGCAGATGCGCCCACTCAATAGCCGCACCTTCAGCAATCTCAGCGTCAATCATCCGCCGCCAGCGCCAATAAAAGACTGCCGCACCGAGCAACGGAACCGTGATAATGACAAAGAACCAGACCATTTGAGGCTTTCCGCCGGATTGAGTTGCGTTCGTTGTGTAAACTAAGACCGCGCCGCGCCCAAGGCGTGGGACAAGGCCGCAGCAAAACGGCCCCGCTCCGGCGGCGACAGAAACGCGCCGAGAATAAGGGTTTTGCCTTTTGACGTCACACGCACCTGGCTTTCATGGCGCACCGGATTGTCGATCTCGACCCGTGTCCAGAACGGCGCCATGCACCAGCGGGTCTCATGGCCTGAGGGCAAGACCCGGGCGACCCACATGTCTTCACCCGTCACACGCACCCGTTCGCATAACCGCCCCTGACGATAGCTAAGCTTGAAGGCGGCCCAGACCAGCAAAATATCAAGCCCGCAAAAGCCGATCACCGGCCAGGCGCCAATGGCGTAAAAAAAGCTCCCGAACACAATATTGGCGCCAATCACGATGCTCATCACCGCTATAAAGCCGGCATTAGGCAAAGAGCGATTGGGATGGAGGACGGCATCAAAGAGGCTTGGCGCCTCGGCGCCGGCGATATCTTCAAGGCCGGAGCTTGATGAGGCGCGCCCTTTCGCGGCTGGCGGCATAGTCTCAATGTCAGATACGCGACGCATGGGCCAAGCATAGTCGCGCCGGGGCGCGGCGGCAATTACCGTCGGCTGGAAACTTTACGCCCGCGCAGGTAGCGCTATGGTCGCGGCGCGAAGCGAAAGACCAGACGATGCCCCGGAAAATGACCCGAGCCAATGCGAGAGCGCTATTTCAACGCCTGGCTGCGATGATCCCGGAACCGCAAACCGAGCTTTATTATAAAGACCCGTTCACTCTCACCGTCGCGGTCGCTCTATCGGCGCAGGCGACCGATGAGGGGGTCAACAAGGCTACCAAACAACTCTTCGCCGTCGCTGATACGCCGCAGGCGATGGTTGCGCTTGGCGAGAACAAACTCGGCGATTACATCAAGACCATCGGGCTGTGGCGCAACAAGGCCAAGAACGTCATCGGCCTGTCACAGATGCTGCTGGCGGATTATGACGGCGCGGTGCCGCAGACCCGTGACGCGCTGGAGCGCCTGCCCGGCGTCGGCCGCAAGACCGCCAATGTGGTGATGAATGTCGCCTTCGGCGCGGAGACCATCGCCGTCGATACACATATTTTCCGGGTCTCGAACCGAACCGGCCTTGCGCCCGGGAAAAACCCGCTGGAGGTCGAGGCTGGCCTCGAGAAAATCACCCCGCCGGAGTTTAAGCGCCACGCCCATCACTGGCTGATCCTGCATGGCCGTTATGTCTGCAAGGCGCGAAACCCCGATTGCGGCGCCTGTTCGATTGTCAACCTTTGTCTTTACAAAGATAAAGTCTTTAACAGCGATGCCAGAAAGCCGGCAAAACCCAAACGCAAAATGGCCAGTGCGCCAAAGCTTAAATCCGCGCTGCCCAAACGAAAAACAAAACGGAAGGCTCCTGCATGAGCGCCCATACCCGCCTGATCATCGCGCTTGACCTGCCGACCGCCGAAGCCGCGCAAGAGGCGGTTGACGCCATCGGCCCGGCTGGCGGGTTTTACAAAATCGGCTATCAGCTGATGCCGGTTGGCGGGCTGGCGCTTGCGACACGCCTTTCCGGCGAAGGCAAATCAGTTTTTCTCGACTTTAAATTTCACGATATCGGCGCGACGGTTGAGCGCGGCGTAAGGAGCATCTGCAAACTTGGCGGCGATTTTTTGACCGTCCATGCCGAGCCGGATGTCCTTAAAGGCGCCGTTGCGGGGCGCGGCGACGATCCGCGGTTGAAAATTCTCGCCGTCACCGTCCTGACCAGTCTCAACCGCGACAGCCTTCGCCAATCGGGGATTGATATGGCGGTTGAAACATTAGTCTTAAAACGCGCAGAGCTTGCCGCCGAGGCGGGCGCCGACGGCATTATCGCCTCGGCGCAAGAAGCCGCCGCGATCCGGGCGCAGTTTGGCGACGCTCTAACGATTGTCACCCCCGGTATTCGCCCCGCCGGCGCTGACGCTCATGACCAAAGCCGTATCGCAACGCCGGCTGACGCAATCCGCGCCGGCGCTGATTATCTGGTGGTCGGGCGGCCGATTATCGCCGCTGACGACCGCGCGGCGGCGGCCCGCGCGATCCTCACGGAAATCGAAGCGGCCGCCTGATTGTCCTGTCAACCTTTGCGCGTGTGCGGCTGATCGGTTACGCTCAGCGCGGCTATGAAAGGCAAGCACCATGGGCGATCCTGTCAAGCGCGTTGAGCGCCGATCGAAGCGGGCGATATTTTCCGCCTTTCTGAGCCGCGCCCGCAAAAGCGGCGGGTCAACCGTCGCGCTGATCGACGGCGACGGCAAAGAATTCACCTTCCAAGAGCTGACCCGCGCAGCTTTTGCGCTTGGCGGGGCGATGGCGCGCAAGCTCGCGAAAAAAGAGCGGGTCGGTATTTTGCTGCCGACCGGCGCCGGTTCGCTAATCGCATTTTTTGCATTGCTGTCGCGCGGGCGCGTGCCGGCGATGCTCAACTTCACCTCCGGCGCGCGCAATCTTTTGCTCGCCTGCAAGGCGGCCGAAGTTAGCCGCATCATTACCGCAAAGAAATTTATCGAGATCGCCAATCTGCAAGATTTAGTCGATGAACTGAGCCCGGCAGTGGACATCATCTATCTTGAAGACCTCCGCGGCGAACTCACCCGGCGCGATAAGGCGCTGGCGGTGCTGGGACCGTATCTGCCCAAACTGCTCGCCGCACAGCCGCATTATGATGCGCCCGGGGTTATTTTATTTACATCGGGTACAGAGGGAACGCCGAAAGGCGTGGTTCTTTCTCACCGCAACATCATCGCCAATACCGAGCAAATCTCTGCGCATGTCACTTTGTTGCCGACCGATATTTTCTTTAACCCGCTGCCGACCTTCCATTGTTACGGATTGACCGCCGGCGCCTTATGGCCAATCCTCAATGGCCACCGCGTGGTGCTGCATCCCTCGCCTTTGCAAACTAAAATCATCCCTAAACGGATTTTTGAAACTGGCTCAACGGTTTTATTTGCAACCGACACGTTCCTTTCGCAATATATGCGCGCCAGCGCCGATGGCGCGATGTCGTCATTGCGTATTGCAGTTTGCGGCGCCGAGCGGGTGCGCGACGAGACTCGCGCCGCCGCCCAGAGGCGCTTTGGCTTTGAGGTTTTAGAAGGCTACGGCGTCACTGAAGGCTCGCCGGTGCTGGCCGCCAATCAACCCGGCGACATCCGCTCCGGCACGGTCGGGCAATTGCTGCCGGGCATTGAGGCGCGGCTTGAACCGGTGGAAGGTCTTGAAAATGCTGGACGATTGCATGTGCGCGGGCTCAATATCATGACCGGCTACATCACCGCAGATGCGCCCGGCGTCATCAAACCGCTCGAAGATGGCTGGCACGATACTGGCGATGTCGTTGCGATTAACGACGAGGGATATGTCTCTATTCGCGGCCGGCTGAAGCGATTTGCAAAAATCGGCGGCGAGATGGTGTCGCTGGCGGTGGTTGAAAACTGCGCCTCCGCGGTGTGGCCGGATAACCTCCACGCGGCGGCTATCTTGCCGGACGCGAAGAAAGGCGAGCAGATTATTCTGGTGACGGATTGTGCGTCCGCGCCGCGCGAACTACTTCTCGCCTGGGCGCAATCGCACGGCGTTGCTGAACTTGCGGTTCCGAAAAAAATTATCTGCGTTGATGAAATGCCAGTTCAGGGCACCGGTAAGATAAATTTCTTAGCCGTCAAAACCCTTGCAGAAGAGGGGCTCGAAGCGCTGGCGAAAGCCAAAGCCGAGCCCCAGCCGGAACCTTCCAAGCGCGCGTTAAAAAAACGCGCGGCGCAAGAGCGCGACGAACAAAAGCGCGCCGAACGCAAGGCGAAAGCTGCGGAAAAAGCCGCTGCAGAAATTGCTGACAAAGCGGCCGCCAAAGACGCGGCCAGTCCGGTGGCGGCCAATGACGATTCAGATGACGCCAACAAGGACGCCGCTGAATAGATTGGCGCCGGCGCAGTCTAGCTCTACGAAACTTTTCTGGCTTCGGCGGCAATGCGTTCGACATCTTCGTCGTCGGTGATTTCCTCATCGCCGTCATGCGAGGGTTGCAGCGCAGGTTCGTCTGCCGGCGGCGCCGGCTGAGAGGGCGGATACTGCTGCGCAATCTCTTCATTCTCACCTTGAATAGGCGCCGCCACAGACGGCTCAACTGGCGCTTTTGGCGCTGTCAGGAGGCGGATTTCTTCGGCTGATACGCCGGCGGCAATATCTTCCAGCGGCGGCGGCGCAAGACGGGCAAAATCCATATAGTCGCGCACCAGCCGGGCCCAGCCTTCGCGGGTGAAATGAAACTCGCCCTCAGCGCCGGGACGCGGATCTCGCGGCGCCGCAGCGGCGCGCTCCAGCCAAATGCGTGCTTCATCTTCACCGCCAAGCCCGGCGACCGCGCTCGCCATCAGTGAATATTCAAGCGCCGTCGGCGCGTCGGTCAATAGCGGCTCCAACGCCTTAATGGCGCTGGTCCACTCGCTCATGAGATTGTCGGCGCGCGCCTGCAAAAGCTTCGCCTCGCGGCAAGATGGGTTCTTAGTGGCGAGCTTGCGCAAATGTTCGACCCGCCTCTCGACGTTTTCATCCGTGTAAAGCTTATCGTAAATTTGAATATAGGCAGGGTGTGCTTGCGCTGTAAAAGCCAGTTCAATAATTTTCGCCGCCTTGCCGACCTTCCCGGCCTCGCCATAAAGCCGAGCGGCGAGTACGGCTGCGGGCGCGAATGACGGCGCCAGCTTCAGCGCCGCTTCGACATCGGCTAGCGCGGCTTTGTTGTCGTCGCTCAAATGCGCCGCATAAGCATCCGCCGTTAACAGCGCTGCTGTCGCGCGGTCGGCTTTGTCGGCGGCGATTAAATTGTTGCGCCGGCCGCGGGCAATCGCATCGCGAGCCTCGCCCCAGGCGCCGCGCTCCAGCCCCAGCTCGATGACGCTGTCAAACGCCCAGCGCGCATTGGAGCGCAAGCCAAACGCCCGCTCGGCATGACCCCGCGCCGCCGCGAGGTCGCCCTTTGCCATAGCCTGCAAATAAAGCCCTTTAAGGCCCAGAAACTCCGTTTCCGGCGCGCCCAGCATCGCCGTATAGGCGCCCCGCGCCGCCGCTTCGTCGCCGCTCAAATGCGCGGCCTGAGCGCCAAGCAACCGGGTCAGCGCCAAATCATCGAGATGGCGTTGGGCAACTTTTGCGTGGTGCGCCGCATCCGCCGCATCGCCGACAGCCACCGCTTCCAGCCCTCTTGTGAGCGCGGCGATACCGCGATTGCGCCGGACCTCTTTGTCGTGAGCCCTGATCTTTGCCGGCAGCGCCATGATGTCTTTGATTTTGTGGGTTATGTAAATCACGATCAGGAAGGCCGCAAACAAGGCGCCGCCAATCAATCCGGAAGGCCCGTCAAATTTGTAGCCGAACGCCTCGCCCGCAACCCGGCTGTCGAGGCTGGCAAAGTATGTGATTGACCCAGCGAACAGGATAATCATCAGTAAAAAGATTAATATACGGATCATAAACGCGCCGCCTATTTCCCGTTCGCAGCCATGAAGTGCTCGCCCAATGCCGCAACCGCCGCCTCTGCTGCTACGCGCGCGCGCGCCTGCGCCAGCCAATCGGCCATTGCCTTGCGCGCGGGCTCTGGCAAGGGCCTCAGCTCATCTAGCGCGCGAGATATGTCGTTTTGATGAACCGCTTCCTCAGCTCTGGAGATAATCGCCGCAGCGCTGGCGCCGGCTTCCGGTTTGGCGGGACGCACGCTGACAAGGCCCATCAACCGCGCGACAATAGCCCCGTGCTTTTCAACGCCAGCCGCCGCAAGGCCCGCGCGCGCCGCAGCGCCAAAGCTCTCCTGCAGCACCAAAAGCGCCGGCACGCCGCTATCGGCGTGGGGGCGCAAAATGCGGATCGCCGGCGCATCCGGCACGATGCCGGCAAGCAATTCAAGCTCACGCACAAACGGCGCGCCCGCATTTAGCGCCCGCTCCAACGCGCTCAAAGCGACAATGCCGACGGCCAATTGCGCCGGAGCGACGCCATCGACATTCTGGATTTTGTCGAGGTCGGCGCGGAGCGATGACCATTGCGCGGCGGCGTGGGCATCGCGCTCATCAAGCGCGGCGGCAAAATCCTGGCGCAGGGCGTTTATTTCGTCTTCCAGCGCAGCAGAACGGGCGCGTTCCGCGTCCAGCGCCGCGACAATTTCCGCAGTTTCCAGGCGCACAATTTCTTTGAGCGCGCCCATATCATTTCCGATTTTGCTCACGTCTTCGCCGGCTGGCGCAACATCAGGGGAAACAGCGGCTTTCTCAATCAGCGGCGCTGCCGCTTCATCGGCGGATTCGGAAACGCCGGCCTCGGCGCCGTCCTCAAACTCAAATTTCACCGGCGCGTCCTGCGGCGTTTCAACATCGCGCTCAGGCGCCTCGCCAGGAGCCTGAAGCACATCTTTTATTCCCTCGCCCAGGGGTTGTGCATTTATTTTTCCGTCGTCGGAAAGCGGTAGCGAAGAAACATCATCCGTCTGCTGAGTATTTTGGTCGATAGCCGCCTCACTTACGGCCTGTTTGGATATATCGACGCCATCATTGGTTATTTTTCCCGGGTCGACAGCGTCATTTGGTGGCGTTGGCGGCGCGTTTTCTGCGTGGTCTGACGCTTCTTCACCCTTATCGGCCTCGACAGAGGCATCGTCTTCCCGCTCCGCCACAGGCGGCGGCTGGCCCCCGCCTTCGCCGCCCGATTGCAGGCGCCAAACCACAATAATAACTGTCACAAGGACAAAAGCAGTAAGCAAAATAACCCCTGGCGTCAGCCATGATTTCGGCGGCGTCGGGACGCGCTCGTCTGCAATTGCCTCGTCCGCGACGGTCTCTTCACCAGCATCAAAGCCAGCGTCCGGCCGGGGCGTCTCATCCTCGCCGACAATTTCCGCTTCGACTTCTGGAATTGACCGCGCCGCACCGGCTGGCGCGCCTGCCTCAGGATGTTTCTTGTCGTCGGTCATTGGCCGCCTTTTAGTTCACCGCCGCTCGGCGCCTTGTTACGCGCCGCAAGATTGGCTCTCAAGTCCTTCATCAACGCTGCCATCGCCGCCGCATTGCGCGCGCCCGCCACATGAACCGAACGCCACGCCATCGCGCCCGCCGCCTCGGCCACCGCATCGCTCAAACATGCCGCGCGCATCTTACCGAACCGTTCGCCTGCGCCGGCGCTCTCGACCAGCCTTGCAAACAGCGCTGCTGTGCGCGGCGAGAACAAAGCCACCCAATCTGCCGCCGCCAGCGACAGGGCGCCCGGCGGCAGCGCGTCTGCCGCGTTGACGGCATAAAGCGTCATCCGCCGGGCGGCGATATGTTGCGCATTCAACGCCGCAACTAGGTTGCCGGCGCGCGCGGCGCCTGCAATATGCAAAACCGCGCCGGAAAGGCTCCGCCTATGCTCGCCAATCAACCCGGCAAGCGCCTCGACATCGCCGCCGGCGGTTTTGACCTCGTTAAAGCCAGCGTCAGCCGCGGTTTGAGCTGTCGCCTCGCCGACCGCAAAAACCGGCAGGGTTTTGTCAGTACTGTTGGCAAGATAGGCGCGCACGCCATTGGCGGAGGTGAAGGCAAACGCGCCGACCCCGTCCAAATCGACCGCAGCGGTCTCGAAAACCACCTGCATCAGCGGGCACAATACGGGCGCCAGTCCGTTTTCGCGGCATAAAGCTGCAAATTCGCTTGCATCCGGCTCTGGGCGGGTTACCAAAACTTGCATCATTGTCCTTCGCCGTCGTGACCCTCAAAGACGTTTTCTCGCCGTGCTCGTTTTATGTCCGAAACAAACTCCGCCGAAGCGAAAATAAGCGTGCGGTCCTTGCTTTCAAAGCAATAGCGATGTTCATGCGCTCATTCATCCGGAGTATCATAGGCTGTCCATGACTTCGTCATATAAAGACCTGGCCTCACATAAAGATTTGGTCGTTCTCGGGATTGAAACAAGTTGCGACGATACCGCCGCTTCCGTGGTGCGCCGTGACGGTGATGGCGGCTGCCGGATTTTGTCCGACGAGGTCTGGACCGATTATGACGACCATGCGGCCTTTGGCGGGGTGGTGCCGGAAATTGCCGCGCGCAGCCATGTTGAGCGGCTTGATGTGACGATCGAAAAAGCCATCCGCGCCTCCGGGCTGTCGCTCGATGGTATCGACGCGGTCGCCGCCACCGCCGGGCCGGGGCTGGTCGGCGGTGTGATGGTTGGCCTCACTACTGCAAAAGCAATTTGTCTCGCGCATTCAAAACCACTGCTGGCCATCAATCACCTGGAGGGCCATGCGCTATCGGCGCGGATGACGGGGGCGGCGGGATTTCCTTACCTGCTGCTGCTAATTTCCGGCGGCCATACCCAGCTGATATGGGTGGCCGGGCTCGGTGATTACCGCCGCCTGGGTACGACCATCGATGATGCGGCTGGCGAGGCTTTTGACAAGACCGCAAAACTGCTCGGCCTCGGCCAGCCTGGCGGTCCGCGCATTGAGGCCGCCGCCGTGAACGGCCGTGCTGACCGGTATGACTTTCCAAAACCGCTGCAACGCCGGGCCGGATGCGATTTTTCATTTTCTGGGCTGAAAACTGCGGTGCGCGAGGCGGCGCAGAGTATGACCGTACAGAGCAAGGCCGATATTGCTGATATCGCCGCATCGTTTCAGTTCGCCGCCGCACGCCATCTGGCGCAGCGCACTGAGCAGGCGATGGAGATTGCCCCGGCAGAAGGAAAGGCCCGCAGGCTGGTTGTCGCCGGCGGGGTCGCCGCTAATGGCGCCATCCGGTCGATGCTGAGTTCGCTTTGTGAACGGAAGGGCTGGACGCTGATCGCGCCGCCGGCAAAATACTGCACCGATAATGGCGCGATGATTGCCTGGGCCGGGGCGGAGCGGCTGGCCGCCAATTTGGCGCCGCCCATGAGCGAGGCTCTGGCATTGGCGCCGCGCGCGCGCTGGCCGCTGGCGCCGCCGCCTGAGGGCGCTGAGATTGGCGGTGGCCGCAAGGGCCCGAAAGCTTAAGCGGCTATGCTGTCGGCTTTGATATCCTTGACGATTTGCTTGAGGCTGGCGGCCGCCAGCGCGTCGAGAAAAGCCGCCTCGGCCGCATCGGTGACACGGCGCAAAGCTGGTTGGACATTGCGCCCCACCAGACAGGTCTGGTCCGCTGCGCTGCGCGGCGGTGCGACAATGGCCGGCTCGTCCATGGCGCGGTAAATCTCCAGCAGGGAAATCTTCTTTGGCGCTTTGGCGAGCATCGCGCCGCCGCCCTTGCCAAGTTGCGACTGGGTGAGCCCGGCGCGGGCGAGGTCCGACAGGAGACGGCGCACCACGGCAGGGTTGGTGCCGACGCTGGCGGCAATCGCCTCGGACGCCACCGGCTTGCCGCGCTGCAGCGCCAGCGCCGCCAAGATGTGAACGGCAACGCAAAACCGAGTGGAAGCGGCCATACTTTTGAACTCCGCATTTATATTTTACCAACGGTCAAAAAGGATGACCGTTGGGCGTTCAAGCACCACGCAGGCTATCGCGCCATGAGGCGCGGCGGCCAAAGACCGCAAGACGGCCGGCCTTGCCAAAGTGCAAAATGAGAAGCTCATTTTGTACTTTGGTGTTATATAACTACGTACGTAACACAGTTGTAAGCAGATTTTCCTAATTGCTGGTTAACCACAGATACGGGAATTCCGCAGCTATGCTCTATGCGCAAAACCATAGGTATAAAGCCAAAGTATGGCCGGTATGGCTAAATCGTATTTACGTAACTAATTCTGTTACGATTTGTTGCTAGCCAGCTAAACAAACCGCCTAATCCACATTTCTGAAGTCGCGACAAAAAAAGACGCGGAAACCGGGGGGCGGTTTCCGCGCTTCTTATTCGCTGCGGTTAGGGAGGTGCGTCCGTACAGGGGAGGGGACAACCACCGCAGCGACAGGGGTCTTGTTTGGCCGCTGGTTAGGCGATGACGCCAGCAGTGGCGAAATCAGCAAAACCGAACAGTGCGGCGCCGAGAATTCCTGTAAGGGTGAGGGAAATGGCGGCTTTGAGGGCAAAATCTCTAGCGGAATTGGTCATGGCGTATTCTCTTTTCATTCTGATCTTATTGATCGTGTCGTTTCTTGTTTTTCCGTCCCGGCGGCCTTGCGTTTAGAACACCGCGGCGATGAGAGGGAGATAGGGGGCCGCTGAAGAATTGTCAATGAACGATATCGTAAATATTCATTTTTCAATGCTGTTTTTTCTAAATCCTGACGTAGATTTACTGAACATGAGCATTATCAATGTGTTACAATGGGGTGGGTAAGAAATTTTTTCCTGCCAAGCCCATAAAATGGATAGGCCACGCGATAAAAACCCTATTATCGGCTAGCGACTGAAGCGGTTTTGCCTTGTTCCCCATGGGCTGAACGCCAGGCAAACCCGTCTAAAACCAGGTCAATGACGCCGTTTAGCTCGGCGGCGAGCACCTCTTCGCCGCTTTCGTGAAAAACCGCCGGGCTGGTGAAGCGATAGGCGGCGTTTTGTAAAATCTTCGTGATCGCCGGCACATCGTCAATCGCAAAGCTACCAACGGCGTTGCCTTCGCTAAGAATTTCCCCAAGCACCCGCCCCTCGGCGTTCTCCCACTCCAGGGCAACCTTCGGGCGCTCCAATATCAACTCTGAGGACAGCTCGAACGCCTTGGCGTTGTCGTGAAACCGCTCATAAGCAAGCTTGAACTTCAAAAGGAAGAAATCGCGAACCTTCTGCGCCGGCGTGCGGCCGGGCGCGTCGAGCACGGTGCGCAGATTGTCGACCTGCTCGCCGCGCAACACGCGTACGAACATTTCAGCAATATCAAGCTTTGACGGAAAATACCGGTAGAGATTGCCCGACGACATATTGCAGTCATCTGCAATCTCCGACATGGTTGTTTTCTTGTAGCCGTAATGAAGAAACCGGCGGCTTGCGGCGGCCAGGATCTGTCTTGCGGTTTCGTCTAAATTTGTAGTCGGCATATGATATTTCTT
>JAJFGE010000160.1 GCA_021776295.1 Hyphococcus sp. | reverse complement strand
TTACGGAGAGCGAATGTCGTTTGCCGATCTCGGCCTTGAGCCGAAGCTTCTCGATGCTATTGCAGCTGCAGGCTACGAGACCCCCACACCGATCCAGAAAGAGGCGATCCCGCCCGCGCTTGAAAACCGCGACGTGTTGGGTATTGCCCAGACTGGTACGGGCAAGACCGCATCTTTCACCCTGCCAATGATCCAGCGCCTCGGCAGAGGTCGCGCCAAGGCGCGCATGCCGCGCTCGCTCGTTCTGGCGCCGACACGCGAGCTGGCGGCGCAGGTTGCAGAGAATTTTGAAAAATACGGCGCCAATCACAAGCTATCGATGGCGCTTTTAATTGGCGGCGTTTCATTCGGCGACCAGGACGCCAAACTGACCCGCGGCGTTGATGTTCTGGTCGCAACCCCCGGCCGCCTGCTCGATCATTTTGAGCGCGGGCGTTTGTTGCTGACCGGCATTGAAGTGATGGTCGTCGATGAGGCGGACCGGATGCTTGATATGGGTTTTATTCCCGATATTGAGAGAATATTCAAACTCACCCCGATGACCCGGCAAACGCTGTTCTTTTCCGCAACCATGCCGCCGGAAATTCAACGCATCACCGACCAGTTCTTGCATAATCCGGTTCGCGTTGAGGTCGATAAACCCGCAACCGCCGCCGACACCATCACCCAGCGCATCGTGCGCATGCCGATAAAAGATGACAGAACAAAACGCGCCGCATTGCGCCAGTTGCTGACCCACAAAAACGTCAAAAACGGCATTATCTTCTGCAACCGTAAATCAACCGTCGATGTCATCGCCAAGTCCTTGCAAAAACATGGCTTCAATGCGCGCCCAATCCATGGCGATCTTGCTCAGGCCTTCCGGACGGAAACCCTGGATAAGTTTCGCAGCGGCGAGGTGCAGTTTCTGGTCGCTTCTGACGTTGCAGCACGCGGTCTCGACATTCCCAATGTCAGCCATATTTTTAATTACGATGTGCCGATCCACGCCGACGATTATGTCCACCGCATTGGCCGCACAGGCCGCGCCGGTAAAAAGGGCGCGGCGATGATGTTAGTGACGCCTGCCGACGCTAAATTTTACGCCGCGATCTTAAAAACTACCGGCGCCGAAGAAATTGAGACGCTCGATTTCTCGGCATTCTTTGAAGAACACGCCGCTGGCGGTGGACACCGCCGTTCTAATCGCGACAAGCCGGAAGACAGCCGAAGCCGGCCCCGGCGCCAGCCAAGAAGAGTAGAAGAGCGAAAACCGGAACCGGCCAAAGCTGAAGTCGCTAACGAGGCCCCAAATGTCGTAGCGGACAAAGAACCGCCAGCGCCGCGACGCAGACGCACAAGCCCGAATACGTCGCCAAAGCAACGCGAAAGCACCGATCCGGTTATCGGCATGGGCGATCATGTTCCGGATTTCATCACCCGGGCCGTAGCAGGTTAAGAACATCTTAAGACATTAGACGCCGTCTTTGCTCGGCTTTAGGCTTTCATTTACGCTGATCGGGCTAAGGTGCCCTCCGTCGTTGTTGCCTGCATGAACAGGCGGCGCGAGGGGGTTTAAAGTATGTCGGCCTGTGTGGAATCCACCCATAGAATTGCAGAGATCGCGCTCGGCGCCTTAAAGCAGATCGGCTTGGCGGCGATTCCGCGCAACTTTGAGCTATGGTATGCACATGCGGAAGGCCGCAGCCCGGAATTGTCTCGTGCTATTCAGCTTGCGGCGGATGCAAACGGCAAGATCAGCCAGGAGGCCGCTGACGAACTCTTTAAAGAGTACATCCAGCATGTCGATCTCTCGCGCGACGTTATCGATCTTGTCAGCCGGTTCCAGGCGGAAATCTCCGACCTTTTTGACGCCATCGAACAAACCGGCGAAAACGCCAGCGGTCACCACCGCAAATTGAGTGACCTTTCCATTCAACTCCGCCAGACCACCGAGGAATATCCAGCGGTTGGCAAGCTTCTGGAAGGCGTCATCACAGTCGCCCAAGACATGCGCGCGGAAAATGAAAAGCTCGAACACCGGCTCGCCGACTCCGCCAACGAAATCAACACGCTTCAACGCAATGTGGAGAGCATCCAAGCTGAAGCGATGAAAGACTCGCTGACCGGCATCGCCAACCGTTCAACGTTTGATAAATCATTGGCGCAAAGGTTGGCCGAGGCGGTCGAAAACAACGAGCCTCTTTCGCTTGTCATGGCCGATATCGATCATTTCAAAAAGTTCAACGATAAATGGGGTCACCAGACCGGCGATCAGGTCTTGCGTCTTGTTGCAGAAGTAATGAACGCCAATGTCAAAGGCCAAGATGTGCTGGCGCGTTATGGCGGTGAGGAATTTGCGATTGTCCTGCCGGGTACGTCGCTTAACCATGCTCATATGCTTGCCGACCGCATCCGCCTCGCCATCGAATCGCGGCGGTTGAAAAAGCGCCGCACCAAAGAAGACCTTGGAGCGATCACCATGTCTATGGGCGTCGGTGCTCACCGCGACGGCGATACGACGGAAACCATCATCGAGCGCGCCGACGAATGCCTTTATGCCGCCAAAGCGCGCGGCCGTAATCTCGTTGTCAACGAAGAAGACCTCAAAGAAAGCGATGCAAGCGAGCGCGGCAGCGCCGCATAACGCATTCTACCCTTTTACATCCTCTACCAGCAGATCAAACCGGTCATGTCCCCAATATTTCGACACGCCCCTAACCGCGAAGGGGACGCCAAAGACGCCATCCTCAGTAATCTGCTCACGTTGCTTTTGTAGCATCGCGGCAATATCAGCGTTCTCCTGAGCGCCGCGCAAAGCATCCATGCTCCATCCGCACTGTTCTGCGCAAGCTTCAAGCACGGATATATCAGAGATGTTCTTGCCCTCGCCCCAGCGCGCATCCGCAACGCCTAGCGCAAACGCCAATCCTTTGCCATCGCGCATTGCCGCAACGGCGCCTTTGTTCGCCGGGTCAAAATCCACGTCAAACGGGCTTGGCCGCCTCATCGGCAAGCCCATGCGCATCGTCATGCGCGGCGCATCAATCCCGTAATAGGCAAGCTTTGGCTTGCTCGCTGTCGGGTCGCTGAACGTTACGCCGTCCGGCGGACCGGTAAACGGGATTAGTTCTACATCAAGCCCGGCGCGATCAATAACATGAAGACCAAGCCGCGAATAAGGACTGCGAAAAGCGTGATAGACGCGAATTGAGGGCATGCAATGGCTCCTGAGCGTTGTGACTTTTATTGTCTGTCAATCTGGGTTTGCTGTTTAGCGCCAACATAAGTAACTTGTAACTTTAAAGTTACTAGAGCGCCGGGCGAAAAGACCAACGAAGAAAGGTATTGCACGGCGTTGAATAAGCGACGCATAGCTCACTTCGTTTTGGATTTTTTGCGGGCTTTCTTCTTTGTCGGCTTCTTTGCACGGCGGGCCGCGCCTAACGCCAGCTCCGCCCAGCGGGTCAGCACATCATTATCGTCGTAAATTTCATCCGGCGCATTGTAATATGACATCGCGCCGCTCTTGCCATTCGCAAATTCAACCATAAACGGCGCAAGCCCCGCCGCCTCAAATTCGGTGCGCGATACATCATCAACCTTAAGCCACAAGTCATCGTCGCCAGTAATCGCGAAAATCGCGCCATCACAATAAACCCCCGCGCCGCCAAACATCTTACGGATGGTAATCACGCCGAACGGCGCGAACAGGTCTTTGATGTAATCAAGATAGGATTTGGATGGGGGCACTCACGCATCTGCCTTGCGCGGTACAATTGTGACGCTCTCGCCGCAGCCGCAAGCGTCGGTCTGGTTAGGGTTATTAAAAACGAAACGCTGGGACAATTTTTCTGTGATATAATCGATCTCAGCGCCGATCAGGAATAAAACCGCCTTCGGGTCAATCAATATTTTGATGCCGTTTTCTTCAACCACCTCGTCCAGCGGAGCGGCCTCGGTCGCGTAGTCCATGGTGTACTCCATGCCGGCGCAACCGCCGTTTTTAACGCCAATCTTGACGCCAATATAATTTTCATCCGCGCTGGACATAATCGTGCTCATCCGCGCAGCGGCGGCGTCTGTTAACGTTACAACTTTTGGTCTCGGTCGGGCCATTACTTTATACTCGCTCTTGCGCACAGTTTTCTTTGTTAGACACACCCCCATCGTCAGCTACGCTGACACTTCCCCCGCAAGCGGGGGAAGAAATTACCTGTTTTATATTCTGCACTATTCCTCCCCCGTTCACGGGGGAGGTGTCGCGAAGCGACGGAGGGGGCGCAGGCAGTACAAGAATCATAGCCACCCTAGTTCCAGCTTCGCTTCATCCGACATACGCTCCGGCGTCCATGGCGGATCGAACACCATATCGACCTTCACATCCTCAACGCCGTCAACGCCGCGCACAGCGCCCTCAACCCAGAGCGGCATTTCACCGGCGACCGGACAGCCCGGCGCAGTCAACGTCATATCGACTGTCAATAGCCGGTCGTCATCCAGATCGACCTTATAGATGAGGCCGAGTTCATAAATATCAACCGGAATTTCCGGGTCATAGACCGATTTTAGCGCGGTGATGATGTCCGCCGTAATGCGCGTAAGCTCAGCTTCAGGAATAGACGAAGCGCCTGATGTTTCGGCCTGCGGAACATTTTCCGGCGCCGTTTCCGGTTCACTGATTTTCACATCTATTATGTCGCGTTGATTATCCATCTTCTCACTCAGCTAAGCATTTCATGGGTTTTCTTCAATCCTGCGATCAGCGCCTCAACATCTTCATGGGTATTGTAAGCGGCAAAGGATGCGCGCGCTGTCGCCGTCACGGCGAGGCGTTTCATCAGCGGTTGGGCGCAATGATGTCCGGCGCGCACAGCAACGCCGGTGCGATCGAGGATCGCCGAGACATCGTGTGGATGCGCGCCCTCAACCGCGAAGGCGATGATCGGCGCTTTTCCCGGCGCGCGGCCGTAAATCCGCACGAAATTGAGCTTCGTCAACTCTTCCAGCACATGGTTTTTGAGCCGTGCTTCATGGGCTGCAATCGCATCAACGCCCTTGGCGCTCATCCACTGCAGCGCAGCGCCAAGGCCAATCGCTTCCAGGATCGGCGGCGTTCCCGCTTCAAACCGGTGCGGCGGGTCGTTATAGGTCACCGTCTCTGTGGTAACGAGATCGATCATCTCGCCCCCGCCCTTAAAAGGCGGTAATGCTGCGAGTACGGACTTTTTACCATAAAGGACACCGATACCGGTTGGACCGTAAAGCTTGTGGCCAGTCATCACATAAAGATCACAATCAATGTCGCGCACATCAACCCGGCCGTGAACGCCTGCCTGGCAACCGTCAAACAGGATTTTGGCGCCATACTCATGGGCAATCGCCGCCAGTTGCTTTGCCGGCGTCAGCGCGCCCAGAACATTCGACATATGAGTGACGGCGACAAGCTTGGTGCGCGCGGTAAACAGCGCGCGATAGGCCTCTATGTCGAACTCGCCATCGTCTGAAATGTCGAGCCATTTCAACACCACGCCCTTACGCTCGCGTAACAGGTGCCAGGGGACAATGTTGGAATGGTGCTCCGCCAACGACAGGATGATTTCATCGCCCTCGCCTATGGCCCCGCTTCCGTCTACATTGGCGCCCATCGCATAGGAAACAAGGTTGAACGCATCAGTGCCGCCGGAGGTAAAGATAATCTCATTCGGGGAGCCGGCATTGATAAACTTCGCTACGGTCTTGCGAGCGTCTTCAAAAGCCGCCGTTGCTTCATTAGACAGAAGATGCAAGCCGCGATGCACATTCGCATAGGAATGTTCCATCGCATGGCGCATCGCATCGATCACCGCGCGTGGTTTTTGTGCTGAGGCGGCGCTATCGAGATAGACCAGCGGCTTGCCGTAAGCGTCACGCTCCAGAATTGGAAATTCCTCGCGCAGCGCCACGACATCCAGCTCATTTATAAAAGAACCATCACTCATTCGTACACCAACCAGTCTGCAATCTTGCTGCGGAATATTTCGCCGAGACGTTCGTCATCAATGCCGTCCAGCACTTCGCCCAGAAACGCCTCAACCAGAAGCGCGTGCGCAGAAGGCTCATTGAGCCCGCGCTGGCGCAGATAGAACAATGCGTCCTCGTCCAGCGCGCCGCAGGTCGAGCCATGGGCGCATTCGACGTCATCGGCGTATATTTCCAACTCCGGCTTGTGGTTCGCCTCCGCCGTATCCGATAGCAACAGCGCATTCGCGGTCATTTTCGCGTCGGTCTTTTGCGCCTCTCGCTCGACTTCAAACTTACCCTGAAAAACATTGCGCCCCCGGTCGCGAGCGACCCCTTTATGGAGCTGGCGGGTCCGGCAATGCGGCGCTTTGTGGACAACATAGGTCGTAAAATCTGAATGGCGATCATCGCAGAGGAGCGCCGCGGAATTAATTTCCGACGAGCCGCCCGGCGCCCATAAATGTGCAATCGTTTCGTGGCGCGACAATCGCGAGCCCGTAGACAGGCTGGTTTGATTGAACGCCGCATCCGCATCGACTTTTGCGGCGCAAACCGCGTTTACAATTTGGTCGGCACCGGTCTCATGAACTACTGTGCGATGAAACTGCGCGCCGTCGCGCACCACCATATGGAAGATGTGAGAATAAAAACCGCTTCCCTCGCCCTCATAGGTTTCAATCAGTCTTACACGCGCATTCACCGAGACACGCATCAGAGTTTGCGTAAACGCAAATCCTGCCTGGGTATTGATATGCCGGATCAAAATCGGACGGTCCGGCGCATCCTCGCCGATCTCAATGCCGAGCGCCTTGCGGGTCATCGCCACATTCAAGGTTGCAATCGCATGGCTCTCCAGCTCAGGGATCGCCGCCACAGGATCAACAACGCCATAGCGCAGCCCGTCAGGCAGCTCGCCTTGCGGCAATTCAATCCGTCCATTGACGATCCGGAACTCCAGTGGGTTGAGTGCTGCAAACTTTGATTGCGCAATATCGGCATGCGCCTCCGTATCATTTGCGGAGGAAAGCTTTCGCAGCGCGCCGTTAAAATCGGACCATTTCCATCCTTCGAGACGACGATTTGGAAAACCCAGTTTCGCAAAACGCTCAAAAGCTGCGGCCTGGGCAGCAGTGGCCTTAGCGCATCCGGCAAACGCCGCCTGCAGGTCAATCTCAAACGGTGTTGGGTTATTGAACAAAACTTCGCTCACCTAAGCCGCCTCAATGAACTGTTCGTAGCCGGATTTTTCAAGCTCTGCGGCAAGTCCGGCCGCGCCGGATTTAACAATCCGTCCGCCCGCCAGGACATGCACCCGGTCCGGTTTGATATAATGCAACAGCCGCTGATAATGGGTGATAATCAAAAAGCCGCGCTCCGGTCCGCGCAAGGCGTTCACCACATCGCCGACCATTTTCAGCGCATCAATATCAAGACCGGAATCGGTTTCATCCATGATCGCAAATGCCGGCTCGAACATAGCCAGCTGCAACATCTCCATGCGCTTTTTCTCACCGCCGGAAAAGCCGACATTGAACGGGCGTTTCAACTTGGCGTCATCGAGGCCGACAAGTTTTGCTTTTTCACGGATCAGCCGGATGAAGTCGGCGGCGGAGATTTCTGCTTCTCCGCGGGCGCGCCGCTGGGCGTTAAGCGCTGTACGAATGAAAGTCATGGTCTGTACGCCGGGAATTTCCATCGGGTGCTGAAACGAAAGGAACAAGCCCTTCGCTGCGCGTTCATCCGGCGTGAGGTTTAAAATATTTGTCCCCTCAAGCATCACCGCGCCGTCTGTCGCCTCATAGCCGTCACGGCCCGCAACCGTATAGGAAAGCGTCGATTTGCCGGACCCGTTCGGCCCCATAATCGCATGCACTTCGCCCGCCGGCACGTCGAGGCTCAAGCCTTTAAGGATTTCACTTCCGCCAACCGTGGTGTGAAGATTTTCAATTTTAAGCATGCTATTCTTTCACTGCGTTCTGGGTTCGATAACCACATAAACCATTGCCATCACCCGACACTCCCCTCAAGGCTCACACTGACCAGCTTTTGCGCCTCAACCGCGAATTCCATCGGTAGTTTTTGTAAAACATCCTTGCAGAAACCATTAACCAGGAGCGCGACAGCTTCTTCTTCTGACAGCCCGCGCTGGCGGCAATAAAACAACTGGTCTTCGGAAAGGCGCGAGGTGGTGGCTTCATGCTCAAGGATCGTCGACGGATTTTTCGCCTCCACATAGGGTATGGTGTGGGCGCCGCATTCATTGCCGATCAGCAGCGAATCGCATTGCGTGAAGTTGCGAACATTGTCGGCTTTGCGATGTACTGAAACGAGCCCGCGATAGGTGGAGTTTGATTTGCCCGCCGATATGCCTTTGGAGATGATTCGCGAGCGCGTATTTTTTCCAAGGTGGATCATCTTGGTGCCGGTATCCGCCTGCTGATGGTTGTTGGTGATGGCGATAGAGTAAAACTCGCCTTGGCTTCCGTCGCCCTTCAAAATGCAGGACGGATATTTCCAGGTCACCGCCGAGCCGGTCTCGACTTGAGTCCATGAAACCTTAGCGTTCGCCCCGCGGCAGTCCGCCCGCTTGGTGACGAAATTATAGATACCGCCCTTGCCGTCCTTATCGCCGGGGTACCAGTTTTGCACTGTTGAATATTTAATCTCGGCGTCGTCTTCGATAATCAACTCAACGACTGCGGCGTGAAGCTGATTTTCGTCGCGCATTGGCGCGGTGCAGCCCTCAAGGTAGGATACGTATGAACCGGGCGCCGCAATAATCAGTGTCCGTTCGAATTGCCCGGTGTTGGCCTCGTTAATCCGAAAATAAGTCGACAGCTCCATCGGGCATTTTACGCCTTCGGGGACATAGACGAATGTGCCGTCGGAAAAAACCGCCGAGTTGAGCGTCGCAAAGAAATTGTCCGAGGTCGGGACCACCGTGCCGAGATATTTCCGCACCAGATCGGGATGTTCGCGCACCGCTTCGGAAAACGACAGGAAGATGACGCCAGCCCTGGCAAGCTCGTTCTTGAACGTCGTTGCTACCGAAACGCTGTCAAACACAGCGTCAACGGCGACTTTGCGCCCGCCGTCACCGGCCTTTGAAGCCTCGCCCATGCGCGCCTCCGCCGCCGACGCCGCCGCGCCCTCAACGCCGAGCAGGACTTCCGCTTCCCTTAACGGAATGCCGAGCTTTTCAAAGTCGGCAAGAATTTCCGGCGGCACATCGTCAATCGATTCATATTTGGCGCCGCTCGCCGGCTCGGAATAATAATAGGCGTCCTGATAATCGATTTGTGGATAGTCAATCATCGCCCATGTCGGCTCTTCCATGGTCTGCCAGCGACGAAACGCTTCAAGGCGCCATTCCAGCAACCAGGCCGGCTCTTCTTTTCGGGCGGAAATATACCGCACCGTGTCCTCGTTCAGACCTTTTGGCGGCTTGGCGGATTGAACATCCGTCGTGAAGCCGTATTTATAGGTCTCGAGCGCCTTGGCCGTCTCGACGGTTTGTTTACTGATGGTGTCTTTAACTTCAGACATCACGCCGCCCCCTCTAATTGCGAACGGGCCTTAATACGTTCATAGGCAGCGGGCCACTCGCGGATAAACGCATCCGCATCCGCACCGGTCGAATTCCACCCCAGCGAAACGCGAACAGACGTCGTTGCTTCCTCATTGCTGGCGCCCATCGCGGTCAGCACATGGCTTGGCTTTGCTTTGCCGGACGAACAGGCCGAACCGGCCGATATCGCAATGCCGGCAAGGTCCATATTCATCAGCTGCGTCGCGCCGGAAAACCCTGGGGCGCTAAGACATAGCGTGCCCGGCAGGCGTTCAGCCTCCGCGCTCCAAATTTTCGCGCCGGCGTGAACCACTGCCGCCTCTATCCGGTCGCGTAACCGCGCAATATCACCCGCCCGCACGAGGCTGTTCTGCGCCAACGCGCAGGCCTTGCCGAGACCGGCAAGGCCCGGCGTGTTGGTGGTGCTCGCACGGCGGTTCATCTCCTGACCGCCGCCGCGCAATACTGGTTCCAACGCCAGATTAGGTCCGGCGATAACCGCGCCAACGCCCAGCGGTCCACCGAATTTATGGCCGGTAAAGCTGAGAATATCGGCGCCCGACATGATGAAATTGACCGGAATTTTACCCACCGCCTGCGCCGCATCGGAAAACAACAGCCCGCCATATTCATGAATGATCGCCGCCGCTTGCGATACCGGCTGGATCGCGCCGGTCTCGTTATTGGCGAACATCAGACAAACCAAAAACGCCCCGCTATTGCTTTGCCTGTAGCCGCGCAACTGCTCGCGTAATTGGTCGAGATCGATGACGCCGGCGCTGTTGACCGCAATTGTTTCAACTTCCACACCCGTAGCTATCGCATTCGCCGCAACCGCCGGATGCTCAATCGCGCTTATAAAGATGCGCTGGAGTTTGTGCGCGGCGACCGCGCCATGCAACACATAGTGAATGGAGTCTGTGCCGGAGCTGGTAAAGACAACGCCATTGACCGGCGCATTGACAAGGTTTCTCACCTGCTCGCGCGCGTCTTCCACAATCTTATGGGCGCGCCTTCCTTCTTCGTGTACGGACATAGTGTTGCCGTCCGCAGCCATCGCCGCCGCCACAGCCTCAATAACTTCAGGCCGCACTGGAGCGGTCGCGTTATGGTCGAGATAATGACGCATCACCTTATGGCCCCGCCTGCATCCAAGTCACGAAACGCCGATGGGCGACCGGCTTTTGTTTGTGCGCCTTCGCGCACGGGCGCGTTGTGATCCAAATAATGCCGCCTCACTCCGCCGCTCCCTTATAGGTTTGTTCATTCGGCGCATTCACAGCCGCCATGCCCAGGACACGCTTTTGTAAAATGTCTTCAAGGCTGACGGCATTTAAAAATATCTCAATCTGGCGGCCCAACTCGTCCCACAAATCATGGGTGAGGCATCGCGTGGTCGTGCCCTGACAACCGAGCGACGATCTGCTGGCGCAAGCAGTGGTTCTGATTTCCTCGTCAACGGCTGCAATTATATCGGCAATGCGGATATCGGCCGGCGCATTCACCAACCAATAGCCGCCCGCCGCGCCGCGGGCGCTCTCAACCAAACCAGATCGTTTTAGCTTTGCGAATAGCTGCTCCAGATAGGACAGGGAAATCCCCTGGCGCAGCGCCACATCCGACAGCGCCATGGGAGCGCCGCGTCCCGTGGCCGCAAGATCAGCCATCGCCGAAACCGCATATCTGCCCTTGGTCGTGAGCTTCACATCAAATCCTTTTGACGCAGGGAATTTGCACCGCGCACATGCTGGCGCCGCAGCGAAAACATGCTATACGCGCCCGCCTGTCGGCCCTTCACTAGAGGAAATAAGAAACCACACTAATTTAGTCAACATTATCGCCATCACAAATTGGCGAAATGGCTAGACTTTTTCATATTTCAGCTTATTTGCCGACTAAACTATATGGATATGGACGACCGCAGCCAATGCGGCACAAAGGAAGCCGATGCCTGAAGTCATTTTCGCCGGTCCCGAAGGACGCCTTGAAGGCCGTTACCAAAAGGGCAAAGGCGACAACCCGCCGGTCGCGCTTGTTCTCCATCCGCATCCGATGTTCGGCGGTTCGATGAATAACCGCGCGACATATGAGCTCTACCAGATGTTTGTGCGCCGGGGCTTTTCGACCATGCGGTTCAATTTCCGCGGCATCGGCCGCAGCCAGGGCGAATATGACCAGGGCCAGGGCGAGCTTGCCGATGCGGCGACCGCGCTCGATTACATGCAGCAATTGAACCCGAATGCGCCCTTCGCCTGGGTCGCCGGGTTTTCCTTCGGATCGTGGATTGCGATGCAGCTATTGATGCGGCGGCCTGAAATCGTTGGCTTTATCTGTGGCTCAACGCCTGCAAATCTCTATGATTTTTCGTTTCTGGCGCCGTGCCCCTCGTCCGGGCTCATTATTCATGGCGAACTCGACAAAATCTGCGCGCCAGAAGAAACCAAGAGCATGGTCGAGCGCACCCGCACCCAGAAAGGCCGCAAAGTCGAATTTGCGGTATCGCCAGGCGCTGACCATTTCTTTGAAAGCCATATGGAAGACTTTCTTAGCATGGCCGAGGCCTATCTCGATGCGCGCCTTGCCAATGAACGCCCCGAGGGTGATTATCATGGCGAGAAATAACTTGATTGTTCTGTGTTAGCCGTTGGCAGGTCAGATCCGGCTGGCGCCGAATTTGAAGGTAGTCGTCTTTTGCCGCCAATCTTAACATGGCGACGATAGAAACGGCAGGCGGGGGACGATGTCGGGGTTTCCGTTTCATATTGGGCGCGTCCGGCTTGCGCTGAACTCCAGGCTTCAAGGCGTGAACGGTTTTACCGGCCACGGCGATGTCACGGTTTTATTCTGGCGCAGCGGCGCTAAAAAAATCGACATCGGCCTTAGCGGGGTCGCCGGACGCAGCGCCGATATTTTTATTAACGGCGCGCACTATCAGTCGATGCCGCTTGAATACGGAGCAGTTCATTTCACCGTCAAGACATCATGCGGCGATATAGTTCCTGACCTTACGCCGGGGACAAAAGTTGAAATATGCCAAAATGGCGAGGCCATTCTCGGCGGGACGCTTGGCGTCAGGCCGCCTATTGCATTGTTTCAACCGCCCCGAAAACTAATCGCTTATTTGCGATCGAAAGCCAGCTAGAGCACCGGGCGAAGCACCCGACCGCGCCGATGCGGTTGCCGACAAGATTCGCCGCGCCGCGCTAACCAAGAACACCAAGAGTGTGACGAATGCGTGCCGCATAAATTCTCGCGAGAGTTCCATGAGCTGTGTTACCATATCATGCGCGTCTTCTTTTTGAGGGCGTTGCAAGAGTATTTGCCAACCCGGAACGAAACGGACCTGACGCTTATGAAAACCGCCGCAGATTGCCAGACGATGACCGAGGTGCGCACCGAAATTGACCGTGTGGATCGCGCGCTGATAGACCTGCTCGCCGAGCGCTGGACATATGTTGACAAGGCCTGGGTGTTTAAGCGCTCGCCAGAGGAAGCTTCCGTGCCATGGCGCAACAAGGATGTGATCGACAAGGTCAAGACGCGCGCAGAGCAAACCGGCATGCCGCCGGAGATGGCCGAAGCGTTGTGGCGGCTCATCATCGGCTGGGGCATTCAGTATGAAGAAGAGCGCCTGAGAGAAGAATGACTTCCGACATCCACCCCTCTATCGGCGCGATGCTGAACAATGCGCGCGACTGGCTGACGCACGAACATTCGTTGTTCCAGTCGTTAAACCTTGAGCCATCCCTGCTCGGCAAAGGCAAGGCGACATTCATCATGGATTTGCCCGAAGCGTTCACCGGCGCAGGGGATGTAATCCATGGCGGGCTGATGACCATCATCATGGATTCCATTTTCGGCCTGACGGTGTTTACCGCGCTGGAAGAATTAAAACCGATCGCCACCATCAATTTACGCATTGACTATATCGCCAAAGCCAAAGCCGGCGCGCGCGCAGTTTGCGCCGCGCACTGCATCGCCGTCAATGATGATATCGCTTATATTTCGGGCGATCTTAAAATTGAAGATGACGGACGATTGCTGGCGACCGGCTCTGGCGCCTTCATGGTCGGCACCCGCGGTCCGGTTAAAGGATCACGATTATGAACCCGGCGGTTGCCGCACTGATTGAGCGCTCGGCCATCGCCGGCTGGCTGGGCTTTTCCGCTAAGGAAGATGGGGGCGGTCTGGTCTACGCACTCGCCTTTGACGAAAAGCACATTGGCAACCCGCTGATCCGCGCGCTTCATGGCGGCGTTATCGCTGCATTTTTGGAGGTGGCGGCGCAATGCGAGGTCGCCGCCAAGCTTGGCGGCGGCGCGAGCGTCAAAACCGTCAATCTGGATATCGACTATCTGACTTCGTCACGGGCGCAACCGATGCAGGCGCGCGCGCGCATCACGCGTATGGGCCGGCGGCTGGCCTTTGTTGAAGCGACCGGTTGGCAGGCGAGCGAGGAAAAACCCGTCGCCAAGGCGCAGTTTCGCCTGCGCATCGGCTCGGAGGATTAACCGCTCATTGCCCCTGCGCATACCACACAACGCATCGCCGTCGGGTCAATTTCAAGCCTTCGGGCCGCTATCGCCTCGCCGCACTCTTCGCACCAGCCATAATCGCTATCGTCAATCCTGGCGAGCGCCGCGTCAATTTTGCGCTGTTCATTCGCGCGGCGCACTTCTTGAGCCTTAGCCATCGCCTGCTGCTGCAAGGCGTCCTGCCGCGTTAGTCTGCCCACAGATTGCTGGTCTAGCTCGACCGGCTGTCGCGCCGCCGATGAATCTCGCGACAAAGCCTCCAGCTCAGCACGACGCGCTGTGAGGATGGTTTTGAACCGGGCGACTTCGGTGTCTTTCATAGCTCGTGGATCGCTTTCCTCATCGTTCGCGCATCATGCTTGTTTCTCCCAGCCGCCTTGCGGCGACTGCTTCCAATAGGTCGCATTGCATCCGGCCGCTTTCACGTCCTTCCACAAGCCCCGCGCCTCGCCCACCGCCGCTTCGTCGCGGCCGTCGAAAATCAACACGCAGCGCTCCAGCGCGGCAATCGCCGACGGGTCGGCCTTTGCGCTGTCGACCAGAAACAAAATCTGCGGCGCGTTCGGCATATCCTCGCCATGGGTCAGCCACACCGGTTGGCGCGCACCCTCGCCAGCGGCGGCGTGGGGCAGGAAACCTTCATCTTTATAGGTCCAAAGATGAGCGTCGAGCACCTCAGTACGGGTCTTCGATCCGGTACGCACCACTGCGCGCCAGTCTCGTGCGAGTGTCTTTTCCAGCAGCCCCGGCAGGACCTGTTCCAGCTGGGCGCGTTCGAGGTGATAGAACAGAACTTCGGTCAATAGAGATGCTCCGCAATCCATAGCGTTTTTTCGAAAAGTGGCTCCCGGTTTTCCGTTAACAAACGCGACAAAACTAAAACTCTCACTCAGCCCTCAAAATTCGCTCTGACGAATTCATCGAGCAGCCGCACGCCGTAACCCGAGCCGCCTTTGGGAATTGTTGGCGTGTCTTTTTCGTTCCAGGCCATGCCGGCGATATCGAGATGCGCCCAGGAGACATTGTCTTTGATGAAGCGGCCAAGGAAAGCCGCCGCCGTTGACGAGCCGGCGCCTTTGCCGCCGATATTTTGCATATCGGCGATGTCGGACTTGATCATGTCGTCATGGTTTTTGGTGAGCGGCATGCGCCATAATTTATCACCGGTCGCCTCGCCAGCGGCGATGAGTTTTTTCGCCAGCGCATCGTCCTTGGTGAACATGCCGCCGAACTCATGGGCCAATGCAACAAGGATGGCGCCGGTGAGCGTTGCAAGGTCGATAACAGTTTCCGGTTTATACGTTTCCTGCGTCCACCACAGCGCATCGGCGAGGACTAACCGGCCCTCCGCATCGGTGTTGAGGATTTCAATGGTCTGTCCGGACATTGATTTAACGACATCGCCGGGGCGCTGGGCTTTGCCGTCCGGCATGTTTTCAACCAGCCCGATGACGCCGATGACATTGGCCTTGGCCTTCCTGCCGGCAAGCGCCGCCATCGCGCCAGTGACCGCGCCGGCGCCACCCATATCCCACTTCATATCGCCCATGCCGGGGCCCGGCTTCAACGAGATACCGCCGGTATCAAAAGTGACGCCCTTGCCAACCAGCGCCAGCGGCGCATCGCCCTTCTTGCCGCCCATCCACTCCATAGCGACCAGCCGGGACGGTTTTTCTGAGCCCAGCCCGACGCCAAGCAGCGAGCCCATGCCAAGCTTTTTCATCTCCGGCACGCCCAGCACTTTGACTTTAACGCCAAGCGCGGTGAGTTTCTGACAGCGTTTGGCGAAACTGTCCGGATAGAGAACATTGGCCGGCTCGGAAACCAGATCGCGGGTTAAAAAGACGCCGTCGCCGATTTTCTCGTGCGGCGTGAACGCCGCCTTGGCGCCGGCGGCTGATGTATGGACAACGATTTTGGTCAGCGCCGGCTTGTCGTCTTTTTCGACGGTGGTGCGATATTTGTCGAACCGATAGCTCCGCATCCGCGCGCCATGGGCAATCCGCACCGCCATTTCACCTGCGTTGAGTTTCTTCGCGGCCAAACCGTCAAGCGCAAAAACCGCAGCCTTTTCCCGACTCGTCAAAAGTCTTGCAATCACCCCTCCGCCCAGCGCCTCAGCGTCCAGTGCGGTGAAATCTTTTGTCGCCCCGGCGCCAATCAGAACGACGCGGCCATTGCCTATGCCGGCCGGCGCCATAATTTCGAGGAACCGCCCCTTTTTAGGCTTATAGCTAGCCGCTTTGGCAGCGCGGTCTAGCGCGCCGTCGGTTTTGGCGTTGATATCTTGATATGCTTTCGCCTTTTTGCCGTCTTCGAAAACCGGAATGATAATCGCCCCAGTTTTCGGCAGAGCGGCGGTTGAAAAAGTGACTTGCATCTATTCCTCGATATTTGTGTTTTTGCGACCTGACGCGCAGAATATAGCCGGATACGCAAACAGTTTCGGCGCGCCGGCGAGTTGTGCTAGGCCGGGGTGATTTTGGAAGGCGACAATCTAACCGCCCTGCGCCATAAGGGAAGACCGCCCGTTTGAACAGCCTTGATAAATATATTCTGCGTCAATGTCTGACCCCGTTATTGATGATATTGATCGTGATCACGTCGATCGTATGGATGACGCAAAGCCTGCAACGAATCGAAATCATTGTTAAATTCGGGCAGGGGCTGGGCATTTTCGCGTATTTGAGCATCCTGATCATTCCAAGCTTGCTCGCCATCATCATCCCGTTTGCTTTGTTTGGCGCTGCGGTTTTCGCCCTGCACCGGCTGCATACCGATAGCGAAATTGCGGTGATGTTCGCCGCCGGCGTGAGCCGCTGGCGGCTGGCTGCGCCGATCCTCCTGATCACCCTGTTTGGCGCTCTTGCGACGTTATATGTAAATGCCGATCTGATGCCCAGAAGCTACCGGATTTTGAAACAAACCGTCGCCGATATCCGCGCCGATTTCGCCAGCTCGGTCATTCGTAGCGGTGAGTTCATGACTTACATTGACGGGTTTACGATTTACGTCGATGAGGCGCGCCCAGGCGGGCAATTTGTCGGCCTGCTGGTCAACGACTACCGCAATAAAGAAGACCCCAAGACCTATATGGCGCAGAAAGCTATCCTGCGCGACACTGGCGCCGGGCCTATGCTGATTTTGAAAGACGGCAACATCCAGCGCACCGCCAAAGATACCGGTGTGGTGGATTTCATCCGCTTCGGCGAATTGGCAGTGAATATTTCAAGCTTTCAGAACGGGCGCAGCGAATTGGTTCTGGAATTGACCGAGCGTTACCCGCGTGAACTCCTCAATCCCGATATGTCCAAGCCCTATGATCGCACCAACGCCGCCCGGCTGATCGCCGAAGGCCATGCGCGTTTTGCCGGGCCGCTATATGCTTTTGCATATGTATTTGTCGGGCTCTATGCGATGCTCGGCGGGGCCTATAATCGGCGCGGCTATGTGGTCCGCATCGCGGCTGCCGGCGCGGTGATTTTTGCAGTGCGCATCATAGGTTTTCTGGTTCAGGGCCTGGTCGAAACATCCGGCGCCTATTGGATGTTATATGCCGTTCCTGGCCTTACTATCGTGATTTTCGCGGCGCTGCTTTTCGCTCCCATGCGCTGGCGCGCAGGCATGGCTCCCGCGCTATCGCGAGAGGCCGCCTGATGCCGCCGGAAACCTTGTTCAAATATATCGCCCTGCGCGCCATCATCGGCGTTGGCGGCCTGCTGGTTATCCTCGCCAGTCTGGTGCTGCTTATCGACCTGATCGAAAATCTGCGCTTCGTGAGCAAACTGTCGGACGGAAGTTTTGGCCTTGCTGTCAGCCTGACGCTTTTGCGGGCGCCAGCGCTGACCCAGGCTTTGATCCCGTTTGTGTTCTTGTTTGGCTCGATCTGGATGTTCTACCAGTTAAACCGCCGATCAGAACTCTCGGTGATGCGCTCCGCCGGGCTGTCAATATGGCGCCTGCTCGGGCCGGCGGCCTTCATTGCCGCGCTTGTCGGCGTCCTTATCATCACCGTTCTTGACCCGATGTCATCGACGCTTTTGTCATACGCCGAGCAGGTCAAGACCAGAGCGCAAGGCAAACCCGACGATGTCGTACGGCTATTCGAGGACGGCATCTGGCTGCGCCAACGGGACGCGGCAAGGCAAATCATCGTCAACGCAAAAACCCTTGACGCACAAAACGGTGCGCTTGGACAGGTCACGGTCTGGCGATTTGGTCCCGATAATCTGTTTCTGGAACGCATAGACGCGGATCAGGCGATGATGTCTGGCGCCACGATGGAGATGCGCGATGCGCGGCTGACATCGATTTCGGACCAACGCCAGCTTCGCACGCCAGTCTACGCCATTAACACAGCCCTGACGGTAAATGACCTGAGTAAGCGTGTGGTTCCGCCAGAGACGATGTCGTTGTGGCAATTGCCGCGCTATATTCTGATGGCGGAAGCGGCCGGACTGCCAACCGCCCGATATCATATCCGATTTCACGATTTAAGCTCAACGCCGTTGAAATTGCTGGCGATGGTGTTGATCGCCGCCGCTTTTTCGCTGCGACCGACCAGGCTAGGCGGCGCGCTTCAGCTCATCGCGGTGTCGGTGGGCGCCGGTTTCCTGTTGTATATTCTCTCTGAAATATCAACGGCGTTAGGCGAATCAGAGCTCGCCCCGGCGGCGCTGGCGGCATGGACGCCGGCGGTCGTTGCGACCCTTGCAGCGATCACGGCGCTGTTGCATATGGAGGACGGCTAGCCGGGCGCTAATCTTGGCTTTATCCGGCTGGACCTCGTCCAGGCGGCGATCTAACCATAGACAGCGCAAATTTTAGATTCGCGCGTATGAGGAGCTGTTTTGAGTCGCAATCGCCGCATAGCGCGACTGTGGATCACTACCGTTTTGGCTAATGCCGGAGCGGCGTTTCCGGCATGCGTCCTCGCTTATCAGCCGCCGCCACTCCCCAGCGCGTCGTCAGGAACGGATGATGCGAGCGACGCTGAAGACCCCGATCAGGTCTTATTCGAAGCCGACACGGTCACGCGCCAGTCCGCCGACGGGCCGATTGTCGCCGAGGGAAATGTGCGCGCTTATTTTGGCGAGAGGTATTTGCGCGCCGACCGGCTGATCTACGACCCCGCCTCCGATGTCGTCACTGCACAAGGCAATGTCTCGGTTACGGATTCAAACATGGAAACGGTGTTTGCCGGCCGGGCCATTCTGTCCGGCGACCTGCGCGACGGTATTGTCGATAATTTCAGCGCGCTGCTTAAAAACAATACGCGCCTCGCCGCCGCCAACGCGGTGCAAGAGCAAGGCGCACGAACCCGCCTGAAGAATGCGATCTTTACGTCCTGCAATGTCTGCAACCATCGCGGCGATGCGAAAACGCCAACATGGCGCATCAAGGCGCTCAGGGTGACGCGCGATCTGGAGCGTAAAGTCATCCGCTTTCATCATGCATTTTTCGAAGTTAAGGGCGTGCCGATTTTATATACGCCCTATCTGCAAGGCCCCGATCCGTCGGTTGAACGTCAGTCCGGTTTCCTGACGCCGCGCATTGGCACATCCAGCCGGCTCGGGTTTAACTTCGAGTTGCCCTATTATCTCGCGCTTTCAAATTCCCAGGACGCGACATTCTTTCCAAAATTTACCGCCAAAGATGGCGTGCTGTGGCAGAGCGAGTACCGGTTGCGCGGCAAACGCGGCTATCATGTTCTGTCTGGCGGCGTGATTGATTTCGACAATACCAACGACGAGGAAGAAAATATTCCGGGCGTGCGGTGGCACTATTTCGGGCGCGGTTATCGCGATTTTGGTGAGAAATGGCGGCTCAGCTATGATATCGAGCGGGTCTCCGACAACACTTATTTACGGCGTTACAACGTGGAGCGGCGCGGCGATCTTCGCCAGGCGCTAAACCGCGGCAATACCAATCAGCTGCGCAGCAATGTCCGCGCAGCTTGGGTGAGCGGCGGCTCGAGGCTGACCTTCGACACTTTCCTGTTTCAAGGATTGCGCGCAGTAGACGACACGGCCACGACGCCATACATTTTACCGCTGATTGACTATAAGCACGAGTTCCAGTCCAAGCTCGCCGGCGGCAAGGCCCGTATTGGCGCGAATGTCGCATCAATCTACCGGACCGGCGGCACAGACTCGCAACGCTTCACATCAACCGCAAACTGGGACCGCAACATCACCACACACGGTGGTCATCGGTTCCATTTATTTGCTGAAGCCCGCACCGACGCTTATTTCTTTCAAGACCTCGATCAGGGCACGGAAAGTATTCCCGGCGTTCCTGGCGACCCAACTGAATTCGAAGCGCGCTTTGCACCGACAGCGGGCGTGGAATGGTCATACCCGCTAACACGTTCCCTGGGGTCGGCGCGATTATTCATTGAGCCGCGCGTTCAACTGATCGCAAGTCCGGCAAATATTGAAAACGACCAGATCATCAATGAGGACTCGCAAAGCATCGAGTTTGACTATGCGGGGCTTTTTGATTTCAACAAAGCCACCGGCTATGACGCCTTCGAAGACGGGCAACGCATGAATATCGGCGTCGCCGCTTCCGCCGTCTGGCCAAACGGGATTGCGGTCGATGGATCCATCGGACAACAGTTTCGCATTCAACCCACGGACGCCTTTGATATCTCATCCGGGCTGGGCGATAAAAATTCTGATATCGTCGGCAGCCTCAATGTTCGCTTTGGTTCTGTAGGCGGCATTGAAAACCGCTTTCGGGTTGACAACAAAAGCGGCGATATCCAGCGGGTGGAATCAATGGCCTTCATGACTGCGGGGCCAGTGAGCGGCAATGTCAGCTATGTCCGTCTCAACGAAGAAAATGTTTTCGCCAACCTCATTCGCCGCGAGGAGCTGACGGCCAGAGGCAAGCTGAAGCTCAACCGGCACTGGTCGGCCACCGGCGCCTGGCGGCTTGACCTCGAAAGCGATCAGACGATCCGCCAGGATTTCGCAATAGGCTATGAGGACGAATGCTCCACATTCGCTGTCACTTTCCGCCGGGACCGCACGCGGGACGAAAATCTGGAGCCCGACAATGCAGTCCTGATCAGCTTCACGCTGAAGTCGCTGGTCGAGTGAACCGCGTCTTGACGCTTGCGCGGCCCCAATTTTGCTATATTTTCCGTCCATCACGCCCAATCTACAAAGGACGCCATAGCGGGCCATGGCGTCCAAACCGGCGGTCGCAACAACCCGCCAACGAGTAACACGGCAATGACCTTGAAGCATTTTTTTATACCTATCTCAATAACTTGCTCTGTATTTCTAAGCATTGGCGCAAGCCTTGCTCAAGATACGCCAGAGGCAACATCGGCAAGCGAAGAGGTGATCCGACGATCCGGGGTGCCGCGAGAAGCGGTCGCCGCTGTGGTCAATGATTCGGTTGTCACCACCTATGATGTGCGCCAGCGCATGCGGCTAATGCTGATTTCCGCAGGCGGGAAACTTCCCGAGGACGCCCTCGCCCAACTGCAACAGCAAGCGCTCCGAGACCTGATTGAAGAGCGATTGAAGCTTCAGGAAACCACCAAATATGAGGTTCCGGTCACCGAAAAGGAACTCAACGAAGAGCTGACGGTGATCGCAGCTCAGTCCAATATGAGAACGGAAGATCTCCAACTCATACTTGAGGCGCAGGGTATATCGATAAATTCCCTGAAGGAGCAGCTAAAGACTACCATCGTGTGGCCGCAACTTGTGCAGGGGCGGTTTCGCGAGCGTATTCGCGTCAATGACGATGAGGTTGAAGATACGCTTCAACGCATGCGCGAGGATGCAAGCCTTGAGCAATTCCTAATTTCGGAAATCTGTATTCCCGTCGATGACCCATCGCAAGCGCAGCAATATTATCAAGCCGCGCTGCAACTCCTTGAGCAGATGCGTCGCGGTGTTCCGTTCAGCGTTATCGCACAACAATTTTCCGCCTGCACCACCGCCGCCGTTGGCGGTGATATGGGCTGGGTGCGCAGCGGAGAGCTTGAGCCGGAACTCGACGCGGCGATACGTGAGTTGCCTATCGGCGCTGTCACCAATCCGATACCGTCCGAGGGCGCGTTCATGATGCTGGCGGTTCGCGACAAGCGCGAGGCTGTGGTCGCTGGCGAGCCGACCTTTAAACTGGCTTATCTGTCGGCCCCTGAATCTGTTGGCGAGAACACGGCGCGATTTGCATTTGAGCGTGTCACCACCGCGGATGTCTGCTCGGGACGGGATTTGCGTGTCGATCTTGGCCCGAATATCGGCTACACGTTGCTCGAAAATATGACGCTCGAGGCGATTGATCCGCGATTTGCAGAATTCATTGAAGATCTCGACCATAAGGAGACCAGCCCGGTGATAAAGGCGGACGGCGCCTACCACGCCGCCTTTGTCTGCGATAAAGACGAGGGGCTAGGTCTGCCTTCGCGTGTCGCGATTGAAAACCGGATTTATCAGCGCCAGTTACAAAGAATTGGCCAGCAATATCTTCGCGACATTGAGCGCAAATCGACAGTGGATATTCGCCTGAAACAACCGCTCGCTTTACGCGGCTAGAGCGCCGGGCGATTCCCACTAATCCGCCCGATGGTCTAGTGTTTTCTGAGAGCCGGCGGCGGATGGTTCTGTAACTGTAACGTCTGACCATATCCTGTCGAAGTCGTGTTGAAATAACTGAAACCGGCGGCTTATCTGTGACTGCAAACATATCCGCATCCCCGC
>JAJFGE010000159.1 GCA_021776295.1 Hyphococcus sp. | reverse complement strand
TTGTTGAGCGTTGCGATCCGCATATCGGGCTGCTTCATCGCGGCACCGAAAAGTTGATCGAGCATAAAACCTATTTGCAGGCGATCCCATATTTCGACCGGCTGGACTATGTCGCGCCGATGAACCAGGAACATGCATTTTGCCTTGCGGCGGAAAAACTGCTCGGCATCGAGGTTCCCAAACGCGCGCAGCATATCCGGGTTCTGTTCTGCGAGATCGGCCGCATCCTTTCACATATTTTGAACGTCACCACGCAAGCGATGGATGTCGGTGCGCTAACGCCGCCGCTATGGGGATTTGAAGAGCGCGAAAAGCTGATGGTGTTTTATGAACGCGCCAGCGGATCGCGCATGCATGCGGCCTATTTCCGCGTTGGCGGCGTTCATCAGGATTTACCGGCTGCGCTGATCGATGATTTGGACGTCTGGTGCGAGCAGTTCCCGCAGAAGATGGCGGATATCGAAACCCTGATCACCGACAACCGTATTTTCAAGCAGCGCAATGTCGATATCGGTGTTGTCAGCAAGGAAGAGGCATTCGCCCGCGGGTTTTCCGGGGTGATGGTGCGCGGCTCCGGCATTCAGTGGGATTTGCGCCGCGCCCAGCCTTATGAATCCTACGCCGAATATGATTTCCAGATCCCGATCGGCAAAAATGGCGACTGCTATGACCGTTATCTCTGTCGCATGGAGGAGATGACCCAGTCGATCTCGATCATGAAGCAGGCAATCGAGAAAATCAGGGCGACGCCCGGTCCGGTGATGATCACCGACGGCAAAGTCGCGCCGCCCAAGCGCGGCGATATGAAGGGCGACATGGAATCGCTCATCCATCACTTTAAGCTTTATACGGAAGGCTTCCATGTGCCGGAAGGCGAGGTCTATGTAGCGGTCGAGGCCCCCAAAGGTGAGTTTGGCGTTTACCTCGTTAGCGACGGAACCAACAAACCCTATCGCTGCAAAATCCGCGCACCCGGCTTCCCGCACCTCCAAGCCATGGACTGGATGAGCCGAGGCCACATGCTGGCGGATGTCTCGGCGATTATTGGTTCATTGGATGTGGTGTTTGGGGAGATTGATCGGTGATGGATGCAAGAGGGTAAATAGATGAGTGCGATAGGGCCATGGTAGGTTGCGATACTGGTTGTGATGATCGCAGGTTACCTTTTGCCGGGAGTTATTGCATTTTTCCGAATGAGCCACCATCGATGGTTTATTTTAGCGCTGACTGTTTTGGGCGGCTGGACCTTTTTAGGTTGGATTGCAGCACTTGTTTGGTCATTACGGACAATGTCGCCATTAGAAAAACCCTCATCCTGAGGTGCGAGCCGGAGGCGAGCCTCGAAGGATACGCCGTGAGCCCGGGACTTGCGTCATATGCTTCGAGGCTTTTGCCTTGCAAAAGCGCCTCAGCATGAGGGCAGAGGGCTAAGGCGATGGAAATGCAAGCTTTCGTCTATATCCTCGAATGCGCCGACGGTTCTTACTACGTTGGCTCGCATCGCGGCACGGATGTTGAGAATCGTGTCGCGGAACACAATATGGGCTATTACAAAAGCGCTTATACTTTCACGAGAAGGCCTGTAAAATGTGTCTGGTCGGATTGGTTCTCCCGGTTTGATGATGCGGTAGCTTTTGAGCGCCAACTCAAAGGTTGGAACCGAAAAAAGAAGCAAGCCGTTATACGCGGCGAGTGGGACGCTTTGCCGGAATTATCTAGGAGGCCGAATGCCCGCAAAAACAAAACTCCCTCATCCTGAGGTGCGAGCCGAAGGCGAGCCTCGAAGGGTGGAAGCAGGGGCTGTACTTGCGGCATGTCCTTCGAGGCTTCTCATACTGATCACAGATCAGCATGAGAAGCACCTCAGGATGAGAGGGTTCAAGTGAGATGAAAATCCCCTCCGTCACCTGTGGCACTCATGGCGAACAGCCTCAGACTTTTGTCTGTGTGCATATCATTGAGTCTATGAAAACTGGCGAGGCGAAGGGCTTTTGGTGGTCACGCGGGGAGGATGGCGTCTGGGACGCTGTCTGCAATGAGTGCAACAATCTCTCTCAGGAGGCGTTCGAGGCGCTCGGACCTGACAATATCGGCATCATCTGTCTTGGTTGTTTTGAGGATGCTGCAGCACTTAATGAGATCGAGCTAGAGTAGGCGCGACTATTCCGCTGCTTCTGCACGGGGCGTTGCGGCGGCGGCGCGGTGTTTTTGCCAGCGCACAAACCGTCGTTTCCAGGGTTTCGGCCAGAAATGGGTCGGCACGACTTTGTATCTCCGCGTCAGCAGGTTTTCGCGCCTTGGTTTTAGCGTCGGCTCTGCATCAAGCGTGTGCTCTTCTTCTAAATGGCCCTGAACGATTGTGTCTGACGCCGGCTCGCTGGGCTCTGGGGTCGTCTCTGGTTCGGGCGGCGGTGCGATGACTTCCGTTGGCGCGGGCTGCTCCTCAAAATACAGATCTTCTTCAAACGAAAACTGTTGCGTTTCTTGCTGGCGCAAGTCCGGCGGCACGACATTGAATGCGTCGCTTAGGCCGGCAGGCGGTGCGGCGGCGCGGGACTGTGGCGGGTTGAGGCGCGCATCGCCGCTGACACGGGTAACCGGACGAAAATGTGCGCTCGGCGTATCGACATGCATGCTGATCGCGCCGTCTGCGTCCTCTTCCACTGACGCCGGCCGCTCATCAGGGACGGGCATTTCTTCCGCCGCGGCAGAGGCGTCGAATTGTAGCTCATCCGGCTGGTCGTCTGTTTGTTCGTCTACGAACAGGTTTGACGTGTCGGATGCGCCATCGTTGGCGTCTGTGGCTTCCTGAATGGGCGCGGTTGGTGCGCTTGTCGGAGCGTCGCTTCGCCCATCTTCATCCAGGCCGGCGTCGTCGGTATATTCCTTCGTCAGCCGATCTTGCAGCGCGCGCGGGGCGGCGCTTGGCGGTAGGGCGGTATCGGGCGCATCCGAGGCCGGCGCGCCGGTAGGTTGTTCGGCTGCTTCTGCTTGCGCTTTGGCGGCTTTGGCTTTTGCGCGTTTAATTGCCGCTGCTTTGCGGATTTCGCGCGCTTTTGCGCGTTTGGCGAGCGCTACGGCTTTGGCTTTTTCCCGCATCACTTGTTGCGCTGGCGTCATCTTCTCCTGGTCGGCGCTATCAACACCGGCGCTGTCATCGGCAGCGTCAGCGGCTGCAACAGCGCGCGCGGCTTGTTTTTCCGTATGCGCCTGGAGGCGTTCAATTAACGTGCCGGTCGTATCACTGTCATCGCTCGCCGCTGCATCGGCGTCGCCGGTTTTCAACGCCGGCGCCTCGGTCCGGAACAGCGCCGTTAAATCCTCGGCCGACAAAGCCGCAAGCCCGAGCAATTCGCGCACTTCATTGACGCGGCCGGGCCGGAAGTCGCTGAGATTGCCGACTTTGCCGAGATGATTGCCTTGCGCGGCGGTAAATCCAAGACCGCGCAGCGCCGCCAACGAGGCCTGGTCTTCGACGCCAACCGCGGTAATCAGCGCGTTGGCTTTATTGGCGATGTCGAGCAGGTCGGAGATTGCGCTAAGGCCGGGGCCGCGAACCGTGCGCGCAAAGCGCAAAATTGATGCGCCGCCGGTTTTGATTTCATCAAACGGAAACGGGTCGATATTGCGCAGGAAATCATTCGCCCGGCCGCGGACCTCAATCGCGAGGCGAGCGCCGCATTCGCGCAGCGACGCAATATTCTCCGCCGCCGCTTCCATATCGACATCGACCTGTGGCATCGGACATTCAAGCGTCACCAGATCAGCCGGAAAATCCCGGTCGCGAAGGATTTTCTTGAAGTGCCGCGCAAAGGCGTCGTCAGAGACATCGGTGAGGGCGAGATTGATAGAAAATCCCGGCTCAAACGGCCCGCGCCAGCCGAGATAGCCGTCAAGCGCTTCGGCGAGCACATAGCGGGTCAGCTCGCTCATCCGGCCCTGGGTTTCAAAAAAAGAGATAAACGCCCCCGGCGGCAATACGCCGAGAGACGGATGGCGCCAGCGCACAAAGGTTTCCATACGCGCAAGGGCGCCATTGCCGAGGTCAAAGATCGGCTGAAAACGGACTTCGAAGTCCTTGTTTTCAAGGGCTTTATCAATGTCGATATTAGAGAGCCGAACTGCCTGGGCGCCCATTAATTGTTCCTCCGCCAGCCGATCGCCTGTCCCCCGTAAAGACCGGTCTTCCGCAAAGACATGGCCTTTATATACACTTGGCCGATAATCCTTGAGCCAGGTTAATTCTCGCTGAACAGCTTAGTGGGCAATGCGCCCATACTGGCATTCCGTGCGACTTTGAAGCGATTCAGGCTGCCGCGTAAACTCTCTGTGAACCATAAAAGTCACGGCGACCGCGCCGCCAAAGGCGCCAGTTACGGTCAGTATCCCTGATTCGCAATCGATGATTGACCGGTAATTTTCATTCGCAAGAACCGGGTGGGCGCAATGGCGCTCCACGTCCATTGCAGCAGCACATGTTTTTTTAGGGATAACACCATGAACCAACTGGCAAACAAGGTCGCCATTATCAATGGCGTCAGCGCGTGGTTTAATAGTCAAATTGTTCGCGGAGGATGCGCTCGTCGAGAGAGTGGCCCTTATCGAACAGGACGATCATTGAGATGGTGCGGTCTTCCTGCGCAGTCACCGAGACGACGTTGCGGACTTCGTAATTGTCGGCAACGGCGGAGACCGGGCGATGCTCGGGTTTGGTCGCCTCAAACGTCACCACTGCATCGCGCGGCAACAATGCGCCGCGCCAGCGCCGTGGCCGGAATGCGCTGATCGGCGTCAGTGCCAGCATTTGCGCATTGATCGGCAGAATGGGTCCATGGGCTGAAAGATTATACGCCGTCGACCCGGCCGGCGTCGCCAGGAGGACGCCGTCGCAAATCAACTCTCCCATCCGGGTTTTACCGTTCACCAGAATGCTCAGATGCGCGCTTTGACTGGTCTGGCGAAATAGCGAGATTTCATTGATGGCTATAGCGGTCTCAGTCTTTCCATCTGCCGTGGTCGCGGTCATGGTCAGCGGGTGAATAGTGGCCGGTTCCGCTGCGTTGATATTATCGGCCAGCCCCTCAAAATCTTGCGGGTTCATCAAAAACCCGACCGTGCCGCAGTTGATGCCATAAATCGGTGTCTTGCATCCAATCTGCGCATGCAACGTATCGAGCATGAAGCCATCGCCGCCAATGGCGACAATCACATCAGCGTCATCGGGTGCGCAATCGCCATAGCGCTCGACCAGCGCCGCCAGCACCGGCGCGGCTTCGGGCTTGTTGCTTGCTAAAAAGGCCAGTTTTTTTCGGGCCATAGGGTTAATTTGTCCGGTTGGCATTTGGGTAGTCTTGTGGGCTATATTACGCAGGTGCGCAGCAGAATGAAATGCGAGCCAGCCAATGGCGTTTGAATCTCCTATATTCACCGATCACGGCGCGCTAAGCGCACAATTTCGCGACGTCCGCGCCAATAGCGAGCGCCTGGCCGCGCCGCTGGCGGCGGAAGACTGGATGTTACAGTCGATGACCGAGGCCAGCCCGGTGAAGTGGAACCTCGCTCATACGACGTGGTTTTTCGAAACTTTTATCCTACAAGTCCACGCCAAAGACCATAAAGATTTCCATCCGCAATTCGGCTATCTTTTCAACTCCTATTATAACCAGATCGGCGATATGCATCCGCGCCCCACGCGCGGTTTGTTGTCTCGCCCGACTTCACAGGAAGTTCTTCGCTATCGCGCCTATGTCAATGATGCGATGGAACGGTTGATTGAAACGGCGCCACACGATGTTGTTGAATGCATTGCGCCGTTGGTCGCCATGGGCGTCGCGCATGAGGAACAACACCAAGAGTTGCTGGTCACGGATTTGAAACACGGTTTTTATCAAAACCCGCTTGCGCCAGACGTTTACGCTGATACGCTTACGGATGAAACTATCTCGGCGCCGGCGTTGCAATGGCGGGAGATGGAAGGCGGTTTGTGCGAAATTGGCTGGAACGGGCAGGGGTTTGCGTTTGATAATGAGGGCCCGCGCCATAAAATTTATCTGCATCCGTTTCAAATGGCGAACCGGTCGGTAACCAATGGCGAATATATCGCCTTCATCGAAGATGGTGGCTATGGCAACGCCAATTTCTGGCTGGCGGACGCTTGGGAAGTTATCAAGGCTGAGGGCTGGCAGGCGCCGCTCTATTGGCGCAAAGCCGATGATGGCTGGCGCGAATATACGCTGTTTGGCGAACGGTTGCTCGATCTCGAAGCGCCGGTTGCCCATGTCAGCTATTATGAGGCCGCCGCCTATGCCGGCTGGGCCGGTGCGCGCTTACCGACGGAATTTGAATGGGAGGCGGCAGCCTCGCTGTTTCCGCTTGAAGGCCGGTTCATGGAAGACGGCGCGCCGCGCGCGCCAGCGCCGGCGCCGGCCGATGAGGGGCTTCTTCAGCTTTATGGCGACGTCTGGGAATGGACCGCCAGTCCCTATGTCGCCTTTCCCGGCTTTATGGTCGCGAAAGGCGCCATCGGCGAATATAACGGCAAGTTTATGTCCGGCCAGATGGTGCTGAAGGGCGGTTCATGTGCAACGCCGGCAGGGCATATGCGGGTCAGCTACCGCAATTTCTTTCCGCCGGCGGCGCGCTGGCAAGTTTCCGGCTTCCGGCTGGCGCGGGACTGCAATTGAGCGATGCAATCGCGCGAATATGCGATTACGATCCATGAAAAGCCGTCGATTGGAGAGATTGATATGAGCACCCAAAGCCAAGCTCTAGCATCGGTTGGTCAGGAAGCCGGGTTCAATATACCCGATCCGCAAAGCTTGCCATCGTTGAAAGGCGAAGTGAGCGCTGAGGAATGGCGCCTGCGTTGCGATCTTGCAGCGACCTACCGCCTGGCTGCGCTTTATGGTTGGGACGACATGATCTTCACCCATATCTCAGTGCGGTGCCCGGATGAGGGCGGTAAGGAACGGTTTTTGATCAACCCTTACGGCGTATTCTTTGATGAGATGACGGCGTCGTCGCTATTGAAAATTGACATTGATGGGGTGGTGGTTGGCGAGACACCCTATTTTTCAAACCCGGCTGGCTTTACGATCCATTCCGCTCTGCATATGGCGCGCGAGGATGCGCATGCGGTGCTTCATCTGCATACGCCCTATGGCGTGGCGGTGTCGGCGCAACAGGACGGGCTCAAGCGCCTTTCTCAGTTTGCGATGGTCGTACATGACGACGTCGCCTATCATGACTATGAGGGGATTGCGACCGACCTCGATGAGCGCGAACGTCTTGTTGCAGATATGGGCGCGAGCGGATTATTGATCTTGCGCAACCACGGCACGCTGACTGTAGGGCCCAATTGCGCAATCGCTTTTTTGCGGATGTATTTTCTCGAGCAAGCCTGTAGGGCGCAAATCCTCGCCCAGTCGGACATCAAGGCGCCGCGTGAAGAACCGCCGGCGATGGGCGCCAGGGTACTACAGCAGGGCGGGCCGGCCTTTGCGCCAGGCCTCGGTGATAATCTTGCCTGGCCGGGCTTGTTGCGTAAGTTGCACCGCGAAAACCCCGGATACGACGTTTAGTCGTTGGCGGGTTTTAACGTCTTCAGATAAGCGATCATCGCCGCACGATATTCCGGGTTTTTCTCGCCGACATAGCCCATGCGATTACCGCGCATGAAGCCTTGCGGGTTTTCAATGAAGGCGTTGAGATTGTCTTCGGTCCAGACGACGCCGGCCTCGCTCATCGCCTTTGAATAGGCAAACCCGTCAGCCGCACCGGCGGGCTTGCCGACAATACCAAAAAGATTGGGCCCAATCCGGGCGGGCTCGCCTTCTTTGACTGTGTGGCAGACCGCGCAAGCACTGAAACGTTTTCGCCCCTGGTCGGCGATATTGACAGTTTGCGAGGCTGTGGTCGCAGCTGACTGAACATTTGTCGGTGTGGTTGCGCCTGGCTGCGGCGCAGCAACCCCAGTTTCAGCGTCGCCGCCGCAGCCCACAAGTGTGGCCGCGAGCAGGGTGATGATCAGTTGTGTTTTCATGAGATGGGTTTAGGCGATTTCTGCACCCATGCCAGCCCGAAATGGCCGTTTAAAATATTACCCTCCAGCACTGGCTCTTGCCTCTGGCCAACGCCGTCGCAATCGACTAAATGAGCCCCCGCGCCCCTATAGCTCAGCTGGTAGAGCAATTGATTTGTAATCAATAGGTCCGCGGTTCGAGTCCGTGTGGGGGCACCATTTCTCAATCGTCCGGCCCTGCGCCGATTGCCTGTGTTTTCACATCTGGCGCAATTTTCAACCATCCCTGAAGCCGCCGCAAAACTGGGCTGGGGCTCCCTAGATCCATGGCTCTGAGCCGTTGGTTCGTGTGTTGCCATAGAGGCACAGGTTGAAACTAGTCGCCCGCTGCGGCTGAGGGGCTGCGCCATCCAATTGTCTTTGTTGTCAGGGCCTTGTGACGGGAGGGGGGCGATAGCTCGCCACTGTTCGCCATTCGGCATCTGACGGATTTCGTCAAACCATAACAGACAAGAGGGAAAATGATGAGCAATCGAGTTTATCTGAAAAATAAATCGAGGAGCATACGCTCTGCGTTTATGACAGGCGTCGCGGCGCCGGCGCTGATCTTGACGGGGATGTCTGCGACAGCGGCATTCGCTCAGGATAGTGACAATGGCGAGGAAACTCGTGACGTCGTTATTGTTACTGGGACACGGCTGGCCATTTCGCCTGAGCAATCGCCAACGCCGTTGGCGGTTTTGTCGGATGATTACATCGCGGCGACCGGTGAAACAAACCTTGCAGATGTTCTGCGTGAACTCCCCGCCACGGGGTCTTCCGCTTTTACGGCGACAAACACTATTTTTTCGACTGCGGGCAATGGCATTAACGGCATCAACCTCAGAAATCTGGGGACAGGGCGTACAGTCGTTCTTGTCAATGGTCGACGCTACGTTTCGGGCGTCGCCGGGGCCAATATTGTCGACTTCAACACCATCCCGACCGATTTTGTCGAGCGCGTCGAAGTTATTACCGGCGGCGCTTCGGCACAATATGGCGCTGATGCGGTTGCGGGCGTTGTCAACATAATCACACGTAAAGCTTATGACGGCGTTGAATTCAAATATCAGTATGGCACGGCCCCTGAAAATAACGACGGCCAGCGTCACAAGGTGGTGGCGACGGTCGGTGAGGAATTTGACTCCGGGCGCGGCTGTTTCATTTTGAACTTCACCTACGATAAGGTTGAAGACATCAGCTGCTTTGACCGGACATGGTGCCGGATTGATGCGCTTGGCGCCGGCGGCGGCGCGGCTATGCTGGCGCCGATTTTCTCCTCCGGCACGCCATTGGGCCGTTTTGACGTCGATGGCGGCGGTTTGGATTCTCTAAGTTCCGGCGATGACTTTGTCATTGATCCAGTGACGGGGCTGGTGCGTCCATTTAACATCTCAACGGATGGGTTCAACCGTTCAGAACAGCGTCTGCTGCAGATTCCGATTGAGCGGATGTTGTTCGCTTCCAATGTGAATTATGATTTGAGCGATAATGCCTCTTTTTTCTTTGAGGGTATGTACGCCAATTCCAATGGCTTTTCTGAAATTGAGCCGCAATTTGGCGACACATTGATCACTGGATTGCCGCCTATCCCGGTGACAAACCCTTTCTGTCCAGCTGATATTTGCGATCTTGCCATCGTCAATGGCCAAACAGAACTCGGCTACGCCAAGCGTCTGGTTGAACTCGGCAACCGTGGTCAGGACTTTAAGCGGAACACGTTCCGGTTTGCCTCCGGCTTTACCGGCACAGTCTTCGATGACGTGAATTGGGATTTCGCCTATGTCTATGGGCGCACGGATGACAATCAAATATCAGATGCAACGATCAGCCCGTCGCGTATGCGGTTTGCTCTTGACGTAGAGCCGGACGGTAGTGGCGGTTTCCAATGCGCGGATGCGTTTGCGCGCGGGCTGGGCTGCGTTCCGTTAAACCTCTTCGGTCTTGGTTCGATCACTCCCGATATGGCGGCCTGGATCAGAAGCCAAACAACGCGAGACGCTCAAATTGAGCAGCAGGTTACGTATTTTAACCTCAATGGTAATGCAGATAGATGGCTCACCGCGCCGGGCGGTTCCGTCGCTTGGGCGGCTGGCGTGGAATACCGCAAGGAATCGAGCGCTACAGACCTTGATGGCGCTACAAACATTGGCGACACATCAGGCAATGCAACGCCTGATGTTGCGGGTGATTTTGACGTGATCGAAGGCTACTTCGAAGCCAATATTCCGCTTGTATCTGAACAATCCTGGACAAAAGATCTCAATGTCAGCGGCGCTATTCGTGTCTCCGATTATTCGACGGTCGGACGGACGACGGCATGGAATGTCGGTCTGGTCTGGGCGCCTGTTGAGGACATTCGTTTTCGCGCTAAACGCGCGGTAGCGGTTCGGGCGCCAAATATTGGCGAATTGTTCCAGCCATTATCGCAAACATTCCCGACGATTGCCGATCCCTGTCAGGATGTGACGGCGACATCGACGGGCACGAATGACGCCGCCTGTCGCGCCATTCCATCGGTCGCTGCGGCGATCGCACGAGACGGCTCTCTCTTCTACACGCAGGAATTTCTGCAGTCCGTTACCGGCTTTAATGGCGGCAACACCAATGTAGAAGAAGAAACCGCGCGTTCATGGACGGCTGGCGTTGTTCTCCAGCCGCGCTGGGTTGAGAATTTGAGCCTGGTCGCAGACTATTACCGCATTAATGTCACCAATGCGATCCAGGCGCCGCCGCGTAATGTTCTGATACTGCAGAATGTTCAAACCGGCGACTTCTCTGATCTGGTCAGGCGCTTTGGTACTGGCGCCAGCCTCGGTCGTGTTGAGCGGGTGGACGCGATCAACACAAATCTCGGCGGCCAGTTCGTCGAGGGTCTCGATATTGGCCTCAAATACCATATCCCCGAAGATCAGATGCAAGATTGGGTCGGCGCAGATATTGGCGAGTTCTCGCTCTCCGCTAATTATCAGCGATTGTTCAACCTTATCGTCGATTCAGACGGCACGCCTGGCGGCATTGATGTCGATACGAATGAAATATTCGCGCCGAAAGACCGGATGAACGCCAATATCGGCTGGAAGAAAGGACCGTTCCGTTTTCAGTATAACATCAAATGGACCGGCCCGTCGGTGCTTGATGATATTAATGTTGATATCGCTGACTTCCCGTCGCAAACCGTTTGCGAGCCATCCTGTGAAGTCAATCTGTTTGGCGGTACGCCCTTCAGCCAAGGGCCGGTCACCTACAGTGCGGCGCGGATTGACGGCTATTTCCAGCATGATATTCAGGGCCGCTGGCAGGCATCGGAAAGCGTTGAGCTTTATGCAGGTGTAAATAACCTGTTCAACACAGACCCCGTGCTGTTTGCTGAAAATACGTCGGGTAACCTGACGACCGGGTTGCCAGCAGATGGTGCAACCCAAATCAATCAGATCATCGGTCGTTATATTTATTTCGGTGTTGAAGTACGCCCGGCCGCGATAGCAAAACACATATTCGATTAATCGGATTTACAACTACCAAAGAGATTGGGCGGAGCCTTTGGGTTCCGCTCTTTTTTCATTTGGGAGAAGGACGCTCAATCTTCTTGCGCTACTGAACCATCGCCCGCAGCATCCATGCGGTTTTCTCGTGGGTCTGTATACGCACCGTCAGGAGATCGGCGGTGGCGGCGTCGCCGGCTTCGTCGGCTGTGGCGATGCCTTCGCGTGCGCGGCGGATCAGCGTCTCATGGCCTTCCAGCAGGCGCTCGATCATGGTTGTCGCTGGCGGCGGGGCGTCGTCGGCATTGTCGATCACGGAAAGCTCGGACAGCGCCTTGCCGCTGGACGGCGCGAACACGCCGAGCGCACGAACCCGTTCGGCGATTTCATCGAGCGCGGCCCACATCTCGCGATATTGCTCCTCAAACATCACATGCAGGGAGTGGAACTGCGGGCCGGTGACGTTCCAGTGATAGGCGTGGGTTTTCATATAAAGCTGATAGGTGTCGGCGAGCGTGTTGTTCAGCGCTGCGGCGACGGATTTTCGGGTGTTTTCATTAAGGCCGATATTTACCTGGGTCATCGAATGTCTCCTTGCCTATAACCGATTGTCTTGTGGCTTAGAGATAGGGATTGAAATTTCATCAATCAAATAGATAATATTGGATTTTATATTCGATATTTCCGATATTGTTATTGCAACGACCCGCAAAACCGCTCTATGCGCCCGCAGGCGTCTTGTAGCTGGTCCATCGCGGCGGCGTAAGATATCCGGAAAAATGGCGACAGGCCAAAGGCGGCGCCGAACACAACCGCGACGCCATCGGCTTCCAGCAGCTCGCGGGCAAAGTCTTCGTCCGTCTTAATAGTCGCGCCGCCCGGCGTTTGCTTGCCGATGACGCCCTCACAGGACGGATAGACGTAGAACGCGCCCTCAGGCGTAGAGCAGGATATCCCTTCTGCGGCGTTCAACATCTCAACCACCATGTCACGGCGCTGTTTGAAGGCTGCGTTGCGTGTCGCGAGGAAGGAATGATCGCCGTTCAGCGCCGCCGCCGCCGCCCACTGGCTTATCGAGCATGGGTTTGACGTCGATTGCGACATCACTTTCGCCATCGCCTTGATCAAAGATTGCGGCCCGCCCGCATAACCGATGCGCCAGCCGGTCATGGCGTAGGCTTTTGAAGCGCCGTTAATGGTGAGCGTGCGGTCATAAAGCTTCGGTTCAACAGCGGCGGGCGTTGCGAAACGAAACCCGTCATAGACAATATGCTCATACATATCGTCGGACATGACCATCACATGGTCATGACGCAGCAACACATCGGTCAACGCCTTGATGTCGTCATGGCTATAGGCCGCGCCCGTGGGGTTGGACGGGGAGTTAAAGATAATCCACTTCGTCCGCGGCGTGATGGCTTTTTCCAACGCTTCCGGCGCGAGTTTAAATCCGTTCGCGGCAGGCGCCTCGACGATCACCGGTTCGCCGCCGGCAAGCAGCGCCATGTCGGGGTAAGACACCCAGTATGGCGCCGGGATGATCACTTCATCGCCAGGATTTAAGGTCGCCACCAGTGCATTATAGATGACAGCTTTGCCGCCGGGGCCGACGGAAATTTGCGATGGGTCGTAGTTGAGACCATTGTCGCGCTTGAACTTCGCGGAGATGGCTTGTTTTAATTCGGCGATGCCGTCGACGGCGGTGTATTTGGTTTTACCGTCGCGGATCGCCTCAATCGCCGCCTCTTTAACATAGTCGGGCGTATCGAAATCAGGCTCGCCGGCGCCGAGGGATATTACATCCTTGCCGGCGATTTTTAGCTCGCGCACTTTTTGCGTAACGGCAAGGGTGGGCGATGGCTTTACCCGCGATAACGCCGCAGACTGGTCGATTGATTTCATGGTAACCCGGCTCCTAAATGCGCTTGCTGGATTGGTCATAACGCAATGTTGCAGCGCAACCAACTCCATTGGTTGAGTCGCGCTCGCACGCCATCAAGTCGCGCCAATAAATTGTGTGAGACCCATATGAGGCGCTTATCAGGCGAACTTACAGTTATGATAGCAGCTACGAAAAGCGTGCTAATACTCAGTTTATATACGAAAAAATAGTAATATAGCCGAACCTGCTTATATGTAGCCGGAGCCAAGCTTTTGGTTTCGGCTTGGCGCGCAATATGGTCTCATGGACCCTGCGGGCATCAAGGGAAGGCCTATGATCGCGAAATTGCAGACAGCGATTTCAAATGTACCGAGCCGGAAAGCGCGGCTGAAGGGCCTCACCCGGGTTGAATCGGTAAAGCTCCGGGTGGAACGCGCAGCGCTTTTGTTTCGCGGAGCGCCGATTGCGATCACCATCGGTGCGGTTAACGCCGGGATCACGACAGCGGTCATGTGGTCGGATATCAGCCGCAATATTCTCTTGGGCTGGGCCGGGGCGATCTTGGTGTTGTCTTTTCTTCGCGGGGCGCTGTGGTTGCGGTTTCGGTTTGACGGCACATCGGGCCGCAACATGTCTCGGTTTGCTACCTATCATATATTTTTTATGGCCCTCAACGGCGCTTTGTGGGGCTCGCTCGGGCCGATTTTTGCCGTGCACGGATTGCTTGGCCATGCGTTTCTTCCCTTTGTGATGGCTGGCATGGCGTTGGCGGCGATTGTTTCCGCCGGCGCATCGTGGCGTGCGGTGGTTGCGTTTAACGTACCGGCTCTGGCGCCTTTAGCTGCGGTCTACGCCATTGCGGCCGGCGCCGACGGATTGGCGACCGCCAGCATCGTCGTGCTTTATGGTGTCGCCACGGTTTATCTGGCGCTGACTATGCAACGTGTGGTGGACCGCTCGATATTGTTACACACCAAAAACACGACGCTATTTTCAGCGCTGCAAAAGCAGGTTGATGAGGCCCATGAAGCCGAACAGCGGTTTCGTGGGTTGGTCGAATGCTCGCAGGATGTGACACTGATATTCTCTCCGAGCGGGCGCATTACCTATGCCAGCCCCTCGGTTGAGAGCGCGCTTGGCGCGGCGCCGGAAGATATGATTGGCCTCACCACCAGGGAGGTGGTGCATCCCGACGATATCCCCCAATTTCGCGCCGTTGGCGAGAAATCCCTGTCACAGCTGGGCGAGGTGATGACGCTTGACCATGTCTGCATGAAAGGGCCGGGCAGGGCGCAGCATGTAGCGCTCTGCGGCCGGCTCACTAATATGCTTTATGTGCCTGGCATTGACGGCTTTGTGTTTAGCGGCGGTCTTCTGGATGAGGGCAAGCGCGCGCATATCCACGCGGCGGAATAAATCAGTCGCGGTTCGCGCTGCTTGCATTGCGCAAATTTCTCAATCAACACTACTCTTTGTGAGAACATGAAAGGACGGCCATGAGCGGATTGCCTGAGGGCGTTTTGTCCGGCATTCGAATTGTCGAGTTTGAGGGGCTGGGCCCGGCGCCGTTTTGCGGCATGCTGCTCGCCGATCTTGGCGCCGATGTGATTGTGATTGAGCGCAAGGGCGGCGCCGACGCTGGCGCTGCGGCTATTTTTAAACGCGGCAAACGTTCAATCGCGCTCAATCTTAAGGACCAGGCGGCGCGAAACATTGCAGCCGATATTGTCGCCAATGCCGATGCGTTGATTGAAGGCTTACGCCCCGGCGTGATGGAGCGGCTTGGCCTCGGGCCGGAGGATATGCGCGCGCGTAATAAAAAGTTAGTCTACGGACGGCTCACCGGCTGGGGCCAGGACGGCCCGCTCGCCCATGTTGCGGGCCATGACATCAATTATGTATCGCTTTCGGGCGCGGCCTGGTATGCCGGCGCTGGCGATACGTCGCCAACGCCCCCGCCGACGCTAGTGGGCGATGTCGGCGGCGGGTCACTTTATCTCGCCATCGGCATCCTCGCCGGTGTCCTCAAGGCGCGAGAGACCGGCGAGGGGTGTGTCGTTGACGCGGCCATAGTCGATGGCTCAGCGCATATGATGAACCTTTTATATTCGCTTCGCGCAATAGGCGAAATGCCGGATGCGCGTGGCCAGAGCATGCTTGACGGCGCACATTTCTACGCCAGCTACTCATGTGCTGATGGCGAATGGATCAGCATCGGTCCGTTGGAGCCGAAATTTTACAGCGAACTTCTCGAACGGCTCGGGCTTCAGGACGATTCGGCCTTTTCCAACCAGTTCGACCGGGACAAATGGCCTGAGCTGAAGCAACGTTTTGCGACTCTCTTCAAGACCAAGACACGAGACGAATGGGTGGAGCGCCTGCACGGAACCGATGTGTGTTTCGCGCCAGTGCTGACGCCGGGCGAGGCGGCAAAAGACGCGCATATGTGCGCGCGCAACATCTTGCGCGACATTGATGGCGTTTTGCAGGCGGCGCCGGCGCCGCGCTTTAATGGCGAGACGCCGCCGGACCCGCGGGCCATTCCCTCGCCGGGTGAGCATGCGGAAGACATTCTTGCAGAGATCGGCGTTGATGCCCGCGAGATTGCCGCCTGGCGAGAAGACGGGACGCTTTAACGAATGCGGGCGGGACAAACTCTTGTGCTTATCGGCTGGCGGGAGTGGGCGGCGCTGCCTGATCTTGGTGCGGCGCGGATTGGCGCCAAGATTGACACTGGCGCAAAGAGTTCGGCGCTTCACGCAACTAAAATTAAAGAGTTTGAGACTGGCGGCGTGCGCCATGTGGAGTTTTGGCTCCAGACTCTGCAAGGCGACGAACCACGGGAGATATTTTGCCACGCGCCGATTGCCGATCAGCGCTTGATAAAGAGTTCTAACGGGCTTGAAGAGGAGCGTATTGTTATCGAGACCGATTTACACATTGGCGAACATCGCTGGAAAATCGATCTAACGCTCGCCAACCGTGCGACCATGGAATTTCCTCTCCTTATCGGGCGTGATGCGCTTGGCGGTAAGTTTATGATCGATCCGACGGCGTCTTATTTGTGCGATTTAAGTGTGTTTTGAAGCGCTAAAATCCTTGGCGCATCTTTCGCGCGTCCCATCAGTTTTAAAATTTCGATTTGCTCGCAAAGGTCAGGCGCATAGAACGCGCCGAACTGCATGCGGGTTTTGGGCTCCAGCCGTATCCAGTCGCCATTGTGGGTTTTTAATGCAAACCCGCCATCGCTTCGATCGGCAGCGGCGCATCGAAGCGATGAAATATCTTCGAGCGAAACCGGTTGTTGGCTTGCGCCTCCAACCGTTTGCGGCTGCGCCAATGCGCATCAAGCGCATTGATATCGCGTTCGCTGAGCAGGAGATCGATGTCGGCAATGACGCCGACATCTGCGCCGGCGACATGCACCGCGGCGCTGCCAATCAGCAGCCAGCGGTCTTGAAAAATTACCGCCGCATCGGCGATGAGTTGCAATGAAGCCGCAAGCGCGGCAGCGTCTTTCGTCGGCGGGGTTATTGGCTGACCTCAACACCGTTCCAGAAGGCGATGTGGTCTTTAATATGCGCCGCCTTTTCAAATGTTTCCGGATAGTACCAGGCGGCGTTGGCGTTTTCTTCGCCATTGACGGCGAGTGTGTAATAGCTGGCGTCGCCCTTCCATGGGCAGTGGGATGTGTGATTGGAGGCGCGCAAATATTTCTTGTTTACGGCGTCCGGTGGAAAATAGACATTGCCCTCAACCACTTCGAAAGTGTCGCTCTGCGCAATCACTTCACCGTTCCACATTGCCTTCGCCATGACATGAGCTCCTTTAACAGCTGATTATTTGCGGCCCCGATCGCCCGCTTTCCAGGCTTCATAAATGCCGAAGGATTTCATCTCGGCTTTCATGTTGGTGGTTTCAACCAGCCGGTTGATTTGCCGCCGCGTTTGTCGCGGCAATGTGATGTCGGCATTAGCAAATTCCGTGGCCACCGCCGCGATAATAGCGGCGTTAAGGCGCAATTGGCGTTGATCGACCTTGTCGAATGTATCGGTTTCGGCGTGATAGTTCGGCCCGTAACTGGCGCTTTCATGGTTAGCGACCAGATTGGCGACGCCGCCAATCATAAAGTCGAAATTATCGGTGCCGACAATCGGCTCATCGAAATAGTCGAACGGTCCCAGGCCGCTGACGGGCGCGAGGGCGCTGTCTAATATCGAATCAAGTTCACCGCCGCGGCCATTGGTGAAAAACCCGTTGATGCGTCCGCTGCCGATATCGACCGACATCGCCATGACATGGCTTTCCATTTCCTGATCGCGTTCCTCGACATAGCGCCAGGAGCCGATAAATCCCTGCTCCTCGCCATTCCACAGGGCAAAGCGGATAGTCCGCCGCGGCTGGATATTTAGCTGTTTCATCTGCCTGGCGATGTCGAGAACCATTCCGGCGTTAACGCCATTATCATTGGCGCCACTGCCAAGACCATGGGAGTCGAGATGGGCGCCGATGACGACGATTTCATCTTTAAGGTCGCCGCCCGGGATTTCGCCGATAACATTGAAGCTCTCAAATGCCGGGCCGGTCTCGACATCGACAATCGCGGTCATGGCGAGGTCGCCGCCGCCTGCGAGCAACCGTTGTATGCGCGCAGCTTCCGCGCGTTCAATAATTATAACCGGTATTTTACCGCGCACGGGGCTTTGCGCCGACAGGCGATAAAGAAGACCGCTTGGGCGCGAGGACATGAAGACGATGCCCGCCGCACCGGCTTGCAATGCGCGCGGCTCGACTTCGGCGGCCTGGCCGTACTCGGCGAAGAGACCGTCAATGTCTCGCGTCTCCTCCGTTTCAATCAATACCCAGGCGCCTAGGATGCTTTTGCCGGCGGCCTTGAACGTATCTTTGCCGCCTTTGCCGACATCGACAATCTTTGCAGTAAGACCCGCCGCTGATGTTGGCGCGCTATCAAATTTAGCAACCGCGCGCGGGGAAAATGGAACTTCGCCGCCTTCTATCACCGTGGTGGTGGAGCGCTCCGTCCAACGCCGCTCCATCATGAAAGGGGCTTTTGTTGCAGCAATCCCGGCCTGTTCAAAACGCGCCATCGCCCAGTCAACGGCTTTCAGATTTGCGGGCGTACCCGTAACGCGCCCACCAATCGCGTCAGTCAGATATTGCACATCGTCGATCATCGGCGTGTCGCCAAGGAGAGCGGCGACAAGCGGTGCGGTGGAATTTGTTGTGTCGGGCGCCTCTGCGGCGGCGGGTGCAACGAGTGATAAGGCCAAAACGGCGAGCGCGGCATATCTGATTTTATGAAACATCTGGACCCATCCTTTAGCGACGATCGGCGGACCATACACCAAGGCGGCGATACCCAAAACCGTTGGAGGGTCAGTCGAACAGGCTCGAAACCGATTCTTCGTTGGCGATGCGCCGGATCGCCTCTCCGAAGAGGGGGGCGATGGTGACTTGCTCGATTTTGGGGCATGCGGCGACGTCAGCCGGGGCTTCAATCGAATCGGTGATGATCAGCCGGGTCAGCGCATCGGCCTTTATGATCCGCGCGGCGGCGTTATCGGAAAGTACGCCATGGGTGACGCATGCAGAAACGCTTTTGGCGCCCTTGTCCATGATTGCTTGGGCCGCATTACACAGCGTGCCGCCGGAATCGATGATGTCGTCAAAGATAAAACAGTGCCGGCCATCGACATCGCCGATGATATTCATCACTTCCGATTGGCCGGGCCCTTCGCGGCGTTTATCGACGATCGCCAGTGGCCGCTGGTCGAGGCGTTTGGACAATGCCCGCGCACGGACCACGCCGCCGACATCGGGCGAGACCACCGTCAAGTCGTCGAGCTTGTGGTTGAAAATCTCGCGCGCTCGACGCTCAAATTCCTTCACCGCGAAGAGGTTGTCGGTGGGGATATCGAAAAAGCCCTGAATCTGACCGGCATGTAAATCAAGCGTCAAAACCCGGTCAGCGCCGGCGGTGGTGATAAGGTTGGCCACCAGCTTTGCCGAGATAGGCGTGCGCGGTCCGGCCTTGCGGTCCTGTCTGGCGTAACCGAAATACGGGATGACCGCGGTCACCCGGCTGGCCGACGCACGCGTCAGCGCGTCGATGATAATCAACAGCTCCATCAGGTGGTCGTTGGCCGGATGCGATGTCGATTGGATGACAAAAACATCCTCGCCACGGACATTTTCCTGAATCTCAACGAAGACTTCTCCGTCTTTAAATGTCTTGATGTCGGCGACAGCCAGGCTCGTCGTCAGCGTGCGGGCAATAGCTTGGCTAAGACGGCGATTTGAGTTCCCCGCGATCAGTTTCATGATCTAAACCCCATGACGCATGCCCGATATTGGCGCGGGTTTCATGACGGTTTCTGAACCGTCGCGCAACCCCGCTGGTGAAGGATTTTTTACAGGATCGCAATCGCTGCTAGGTTGCGCCCATAGTCGGTTTCGGCGGCTCGCTGGCTGGCGCGATAGCTGAAATATGCCTCCGGCGCGGCCAGGGTGCAGACAGCCAAATTGTCAATATGCGTCACTCCGGATAGGTGCAGCCGCCAGGCGCCGAACCCGGTAAGATCGAGTTGGCGTTTTTGTATTGATTTGCCGGGGGCGAAGAATGTTTCCGCGTCGTTGTATTTTTCCGTGAAAGCGTCAACCAGATCGAGGCCGACCTCAAAATTGGATTGCTGCAAGCACGGCCCGAGGGCGGCGCGGATATCGCTGCGATTGGCGCCAAGGCTTTCCATTGCCGCAACAGTGTTTTCGAGGACGCCGGCGAGCGCGCCGCGCCAACCCGCATGCGCAGCGGCGATGACGCGTGCCTTCGGGTCTGCAAACAGCCACGCCATGCAATCAGCGGCGAGAACGCCGAGCGCCAGGCCGCGGGTCTTGGTGACCAGGCCGTCGGCTTTTGCCGGCGCGCCAGACCATGGCGCATCGACGATGACGACCTCGCTCGAATGGATCTGGTAATTCGTCACCAGCCGGTCCGAATTGCAGCCCAACGCGGCGGCGCAACGTCGCCGGTTCTCCTTCACGTCCTCAGATCTGTCGTTCGATCCGGGTCCGGTATTGAGCGATGCATAAACGCCGGTTGAAACGCCGCCGGCGCGGCCGAAAAATCCGTGCGTAAGATTGGGCGCCGCCAGTAACGGCGATGTCACAAACGGCGGCGTCATATGTCTTCAAATCCGGACGGTGCGGGAAGGCTCGGCGCGCAAATGCACATCACCTTGAAAATTTCCCCCATCTGGTCCGGCGATGCGATCCGGTAGGCGCCGGCGCGGATGGTCTTCGCCTGCTCGGCGGTCTTTCCTTTGCACAGCATTTCAACGCGTATGTTGAGGCCAAGCCGTTCAAGAAACTCCCCCTGGCTCACCGGTCCATGCGCCACCGCGCCATGATCAATCACAGCAGCGCCAAGCGCTTCAAAATCAACATGCGCGGTGACATCGGCGCGCCCGGGAGAGGCGAGCGGCGGCCAGAATTTATGCGACCGCACCGCTTGCAACGTTTCGCCCATGCCGGACTGCATATGCCCGTAGTCGATAATCAAGGCTTGCCCGCCATGGCCGGTGATAAGATCGCTGAGATCGGCGATGAAATCGCGCGCTGCAAAAGATATCTCGACGATATCGCCTTCCTTGCTGGCGCAAGTCGCAGGCAAGTTCAGCGTCGCCGGTGGCGGGGTTTTGCCAAGCACGAAATCCAGTCTGGTTTTATCATCGTTCAGTCCGACCACGCGCTCGCGCCAGCCGGATTTGACGCGTTGATATTGATGGATCGGCAGGCAGTCGAAAAACTCGTTGGCGACAATTAGTGACGGGGCCGGCGGAATGTCGGCAAATTCATCGGCCCACATCGGATCGAGCCCAGCGCCGCGCAATCGCTTTTGTTGCTCCACACGAAGCCGGCCGGAGGTCTCTAATAGCCACAGATGCGCGCCCCTGATGAATTCCGGACGCAGCCTTGCGGCGCGCAGGATATCTTCCATCAGGACGCCGCGGCCGGGCCCGAGTTCAATAAGATTGAAATCATCAGGCGAACCCATGGCGCGCCACGCTTCCACCAGCCAGAGCCCGATCAGCTCGCCGAATGTCTGACTGACTTCCGGCGCGGTGATGAAATCGCCATCGGCGCCAATCGGCGTCTGGCTCATATAGTAACCATCATGAGGGTGGCCGAGCGCATCGGCCATATAGTCGGCGACGGTGATCGGACCTTTGAGCTTGATGAGGTTGATGAGGCGTTCTTCAAGCGGCGTCGGCTCCGCCGCTCCGGCAGCATCGGTCATTTCACAACCGTCTCACTCATTTTCGTCCTTGTGCGCCATATCATCCACAGGCCGAGCGCCAGCATCGGCATCGACAACATCATGCCCATGGTTAGCCCAAGCGGAAAGTCCGGCATATGCGTGTCCGGCTCGCGGAAATTTTCAATAAAGATACGCGACAAAGAATAGCCGGCGAGGAACAACCCGATGGTTGCGCCAGGGCGCTTGAGGAAGTTGAAGGCATGGGTTGCGATGCGAATGACCACGAACAGGACAATCCCTTCCAGCGCCGCCTCATAAAGCTGGCTGGGATGGCGTGCTAGGCCAAGCGGGTCGGAGGGGAACACCATCGACCACGGCCCGTCCCAGGGACGTCCATAAAGCTCGGCGTTGATAAAATTCGCGATGCGGCCAAAAAACAACCCGAAGGGCGCTGCGGCAGCGAATAGATCCCCAAGCGATAGAGCATCAAGCTTATATTTGCGGGCGAAGAAAAACCCTGCAAGCGTGACGCCAATAAGCCCGCCATGAAACGACATGCCGCCATTCCACAGCATCAAGGCCGGTGGGAATGGCAGGAAGCCGAGGATCGGCTGCCAGGGCTTAAACAGGATCGTCGGCTCGTAAAACAGCATATAACCGATGCGGCCGCCGGCCATCGCTCCGATAGCGACCCAGAAAACGACGTCGTCGAGGAGTGCGCGGGTGACTGGCGCGCCGTCCTTGGGCCATAGGCGGGTGTTTTTGATTAGCCGCGCCAGATACCACCAGCCCGCCGCCAGCCCGCCAATATAGGCGAGCGAGTACCAGCGAATCGGCAAGGGGCCCAGCTGCAGGGCGACCGGGTCAATATTGGGGTAGGGTATGCTCATGGTACTCGCCAGTTTGGGGAAGCGTGCTGCGTCTCAATAGCGCGGTTCTTTGCCCCTGTCGCCCCACGCCTCGCCGTTCTATATAGGGGCGTGAAAGGATTTTTCGATGCAGACACAGAGCGCTATTTTTGACGAGATCGCCAAGCTGATGACCGAGGCGGCCGGTGCGGCGGACGGCGTGCGCCGGGAAGCGGAAACGGCGATGAAAAGCCAGCTTCAACGGTTGATCGCCGATATGGATTTCGTCCCCCGCGAGGAGTTTGACGCGGTGCGC
>JAJFGE010000158.1 GCA_021776295.1 Hyphococcus sp. | reverse complement strand
CTTTCGCGACCGCATTCGCGCGCTGAGCTATGTGCAGGGCTCGCAAGACATCAACTTCGCCAACCTCGCGGAAGCTGATGTGTTCGCCATTCACCTTGCCAGCGGCCAGGCTTGCGTTCAGGTTTTCTTCTACCGCGCCGGTCAGAACTGGGGCAATCACGCCTATTTTCCGCGCCACGACAAAGAAATCGGGCCCGCTGAGATCCTCGATGCGTTTATCGCGCAGTTCTATGACGGCCGCGAGCCGCCAGCGCTGATCCTGGTCTCCGATCAACCGCCGCAGGCGGATCTGTTGATGGAAGCGCTGTCGCTGCGCGCGGAAAGAAAAGTTCTTATTCACAAACCGCAGCGCGGCGAAAAACGCGACATCATCAACGCGGCGGTGATGAATGCACGCGAGGCGCTATCGCGGCGGCTGGCGGAATCGGCCAGTCAATTGAAAGCGCTGCGCCAGCTGGTTGAAGTCTTGGGGCTCGAGGCGCCGCCGGAGCGTATCGAAGTTTACGACAACTCACATATCCAAGGCGCCAACGCCGTCGGCGCGATGATCGTCGCCGGGCCTGAGGGTTTTATCAAAAACCAGTACCGCAAGTTTAACATGAAGACCGAAAAATTTGCGCCCGGCGATGACTACGCGATGATGCGCGAGATGTTGACGCGGCGTTTTTCACGGCTGATGAAAGAGGAAGGGGCTGAACGCCCTGACCTGGTTATAATCGACGGCGGCAAGGGTCATCTCAGCGTCGCCCTTGAAGTCTTGAGCGACCTTGGCATCGATCCGGAAGCGGAGGGCATTGCCGTGATCGGGGTCGCCAAGGCGCGCCGCGAGAACGAGGCCGGTGAAAAGCGCATCGACCGCACTATGGGGACCGCCGAGGACCAGATTGTGATGCCCGGCCGGGCCCCGTTCATGCTGCCGCCGCGTGATCCGGGTCTGTTTTTCCTCCAGCGATTGCGCGATGAATCCCACCGCTTCGCCATTGGCGCGCACCGGGCCAAACGCAAAAAAGCCATAAGCGCCAATCCATTGGACGATGTTCCTGGGATTGGCGCCAAGCGCAAACGCGCGCTCCTTAACCACTTCGGCTCAGCCAAAGAAATCGCCCGCGCCAAGGCCCACGACCTCGAAGCCGTAGACGGCGTCTCGGCGGCGCTGGCGCAGCGGATTTTTGATTTTTTCCATGGAGGATAGACAATGACCGTCACTCTGCTCGGATTTCCATGGGATGCAAGCTCGTCCTATGCGCGCGGGCCCGCGCTGGCGCCGGCGATCATTCGCTCGGTTTTGTTTAGCGACGCCTCGAGCCCCTACAGTCTTTCCGGGGCGAGTGTTGGCGATATCATATCTGGTTATGACTTCGCTGACCTGCCGAAAGAGGCAGATGCATGCCGCACCGCAATTTCGGACCGCATTGCACAGACGCTCAAATCAAAAACAAAACCGCTAAGCCTCGGTGGCGATCATTCGGTGACCTACCCGATTCTGCGCGCCATAAAAAACGCTCATGGCCCGGTCAACATTTTGCACATTGATGCGCATCCGGATCTTTACGAGGAATTTGACGGCGACCGCTATTCCCACGCCTGCCCGTTTGCGCGCGCGATCGAAGATGGTTGCGTCAATAATCTGGTGCAAGTCGGGATCAGAAGCGCCTCACCCGAGCAACGCGCGTTTGGCAAGAAGCACGACGTTGCGATGCTCAGTGCGGATGAGGCCGCCGCTATTCCCTACGACAAACTTACCGCGCCGCTTTATGTTTCAATTGATCTCGACGGTCTCGACCCGGCCTATGCTCCCGGCGTTTCCCACCCCGAACCTGGTGGCCTTTCCACCCGCGAGGTGCTGGCGATGCTGGCCAAACTACCCGCCGCTCCGGTCGGCGCTGACATCGTCGAATATAATCCCGAACGCGACATTAACCTCGCCACCGCCCATGTCGCCGCGCGGCTGATCAAGGAGCTGGCGGCATTGATGGTGCAAACAAATTAGCACTCCTAATCAATGCGTTATGCCGGTATAGAGTGTATAAACATGAAGAAAAGAGGCGCTCGTGAGCACTGAAGCAAGTCAGTTTGTCGGCGATATCCCACAAAACTATGACCGGTTTTTAGGGCCGGTCATATTTGAAGATTATGCCGACGACCTCGCCCGCCACACCGTCGCAATCGGCCCCGCGCGGGTCCTCGAACTTGCCGCGGGAACCGGCGTCGTCAGCCGCAAGCTGAGGGATGCTCTGCCCAAGGAAACGCAGCTTGTCATCACCGATTTAAACGGGCCCATGCTTGAGGTCGCGCGGTCAAAGTTCAACAGCACCGAGAATGTGGAGTTCACCACCGCTGATGCAATGCATCTGGATTTTCCTGACAACCAGTTTGACTTAATCGTCTGTCAGTTCGGCGTCATGTTCTTCCCGGATAAACTCGCCGCGTTCCGAGAAGCGCTCAGGGTATTGCGCCCCGGTGGGTCTTACCTTTTTAATACCTGGCGCGCGATCGCGGAAAACCCGTTTGCAAAGATTGCCGATGACGTAACAGCGAAGTTCTTTCCTGCCAATCCTCCGGTATTTTATCAGGCGCCGTTCTCCTATCCCGGACCGGAGGCGGTCTGTGAGGATATGGCTTCGGCGGGCTTTGTAGGAATTGAACATGACGCCGTCGCTCTCGAAAAACCCGTGACAGACTGGGGACCGTTTGCCCACGGACTTGTTTATGGAAATCCATTGATAGATGAAATCCGCCGCCGGGGCGGTGTTGATGCGAATGAGGTTATGCGCGCAATCGAGGCTGAGCTGCGCGCCCGCCATGGGGCGGAGCCAACATCAATGCCGCTCAGGGCCACTGTGTTCCAGGGCCGCGCCGCTTAAAGCCTGATTGCGCTTCCTCTTAAGTGGGCCCCTTAAGTGGGTAGCCCAAATTCTGGCCGCGCCCCCAAACCTCCCCGCCGGCGCCGCGTTTCCGCCTTACTAGTGCGTTCTTTTGCGAACTATTCTAGGCTGCCGGGCGAGCAAAGGCGCGATTTCATGGCTTTGAGCATGATCAAAGACCCCCGCATCTATCAGATCGTCACCCTATCGGGCCTGCTCGCTTTCGGATGGACGGCGCACGCCTTTGAAATTGATCCCACACAGTTTGCCGCCATCGTCATCGCCAGCTGCGCAACGCAATGGCTCGGCTCAATTTTAATCGCCACCCGCCCGGACTTTAAAAGCCCGTTGATCACTGCGCTTTCCCTTACGCTTTTGTTGCGCGCCGACGCCGTCTGGCCGCTGGCCGCCGCAGCCGCGATTGCCATCGGCTCAAAATTTGCGCTGCGCCTTGGCGACAAGCACATCTTCAACCCGGCCAATATCGGCATTGTCGCCATGGTCCTGTTCACCGATGCTGCATGGACAACGCCGGGCCAATGGGGAACTGCGGTATGGTTTGCAGCGCTCCTCGCCGGCGCTGGCCTGTTTGTGACCTATCGCTCGGCGCGTTTTGATGTACCGCTGGTTTTCCTCGGCGTCTATGCGGCACTGGTGTTTGGCCGCGCGCTTTGGCTAGGTGATCCGCTGGCGATCCCGCTGCTTCGCTTAGAGAATGGCGCGCTGATTATCTTTGCCTTCTTCATGATCTCTGATCCAAAAACCTCACCCGATGGCGCGATCGCCAGAGCCGCATTTGCCGGCGGCGCGGCGCTGCTCGCTTATCTGATGATTTTCAATTTCTACATCGCTGACGGGCTGTTCTACGCCCTGGCGATCATGTGCCTTGTGCGCCCGCTACTCGAATGGGCAGATCCCGCGCCGCACTATCGGTGGGGCGATCCGGTTGCGCCGCTGAGAGGCATCCGCCAGCAAAAACCGCCGACAAAACATTCCGTTCACCCAGTTCCAGCCGAATAACTATCAGGGAGAGAGACTATGAGCCGTTCACTGAAGAAGACGTTGTTTGCCGCCGCCTCCGCTATCGCCGCCGTCACATTAACCGGCGGCGCGGTTGCTTTTTGCGGCTTTTATGTCGGCAAGGCGGACACCAAACTTTTCAACAAGGCCTCCAAAGTCGCTATCATGCGCGACGGCGAGCGCACCGTCATGACCATGGCCAATGATTTTCAGGGCGAGCTGACCGAATTCGCGACCGTTATCCCGGTGCCAGTGGTTTTGCAAGAAGAACAAATCCACGTCACCGAAAACGCGATCCTCGATCATCTCGACGCCTACACCGCGCCGCGGCTGGTGGAATATTTCGATGAAGATCCGTGCATGGTGTTAGAGCGCCGTGAGATGGCGATGGCGGCGCCGGTGATGACGCTTTCCGGCTCTGACAAATTACGAAAAAAAGACAGCCTCGGCGTCACTGTTGAGGCTGAGTACACCGTCGGTGAATATGACATTCAAATTCTCTCAGCCGATCAGTCCCATGGGCTTGCCGCCTGGCTGAAACTAAACGGCTATAAACTCCCCGACGGCGCGGAAAAAACCCTTGAAAGTTATATCAAACAGGGAACGAAATTCTTCGTCGCCAAAGTCAATCTGGAAGAGCAAACAGCGACGGGGTTAAAATATCTCCGCCCCTTACAAATCGCATTTGAGTCCCCAAAATTCATGTTGCCAATCCGGCTCGGCACCCTAAACGCCGACGGCAAGCAGGAACTCTTCGCCTTCATGCTGACCCGCACTGGCCGGGTTGAAACCACCAATTATCGCACTGTGAAACTTCCCACCGGCATGGATATTCCGGTTTATGTGAAAAATGATTTCGGCTCGTTTTATAAGTCGATGTTTGAACAGCAAGTTGAGAAAGAAAACGAGCGCGCGGTGTTTTTAGAATATGCCTGGGACATGAATTGGTGTGATCCGTGCGCGGCAGACCCCTTGTCGCAGGATGAATTGCGCGAGCTCGGGGTTTACTGGGTCGGCGCTGGCAGCGACAAGCCCGGTATTTTGCCACGCCGGCCAATGCCCCAGGCGCGCGATGTCTTTGTCACCCGCCTGCACATTTCCTATGACGCCGATCATTTCCCGGAAGATTTGATGTTCAAGGAAACCAACGACCGCTCAAATTATCAGGGCCGGTATGTCTTGCGTCACGCCTATAAGGGCGACGCGCAATGCGATGCGGCGGAGGAATATCGCGCGAGCCTGCCCAAGCGGTTTGAAGGCGAAGCCCAAACCCTCGCCAACCTCACCGGCTGGGACATTAATGACATCCGTGATGATATGAATGAAGCCGGGCAGACATTTGAAGAACCCAAGAAAGATTCATGGTGGAAACGCCTGTGGGGCAACGACGCCAAGGAAGGCTAATACGAACACCACCCGCGCCGCTGGCGAAATCCGGCGGCGCAGCCTATGCTCGCCGTCATGGCCAATCTTTTCACTCTTGGGCGGATCGCCCTGATCATCCCGTTTGCCGCGATGTTTCTCGCCAGCGCACAATGGAACATGAAGGCCGCCTTTGTGATCTTCTTTGTGGCGGCGGTAACGGACTTTTTTGACGGCTGGATTGCGCGCGCCCGCAATGAGGTCAGCGCACTCGGCGCCGCGCTCGACCCCCTCGCCGACAAGCTCCTGATCGCGGCGGCGCTGATCCTGCTTTTGCGCAACGGTGTCATCGCCGGCGCCGGCGTGATCGCCGTTCTTATCATTATCCTGCGAGAAATTCTTATTAGCGGCTTGCGCGAAGCCGTCACCCTGGGCGGCGGCTCGCTGAAGGTGACGCAACTGGCGAAATGGAAGACCACCGCACAGCTGGTTGCCGCCGGGCTGCTCCTTGCGGCCGCGCCCCATGGGTTCATCGGCGAGGCGTTGCGGCCGTTGGCGTCAGGCGGGCTGTGGCTGGCGGCCGTGCTTACCTTTTGGACCGGCGCAGACTATGCTTACCACGCCGCGCGACTGTTGCGCGCCAAACACACATGACGGAACCCGATGGAGATGGCGGACCTCAACCGAGTTACAGAAGGCGCAGCGCATATCCTCATTGTCGATGACGATGACCGCATCCGCACGCTTTTAAAACGTTATCTCAGCGAAAACGGATTTCGCACCTCCACTGCCGGAAACGCCGCTGAAGCGCGCCGATTGATGCGCGGCGTCGAGTTCGACTTGCTTATTCTTGATGTCATGATGCCGGGCGAATCCGGATTTGACCTGACAAAGTCCGTACGCGCCGCATCTAACGTGCCGATATTGCTTTTGACGGCACGCGGGCTGCCGGAAGACCGCATCGAGGGGCTGGAACGCGGTGCGGACGATTATCTTTCCAAGCCGTTTGAACCGCGCGAATTGGTGCTGCGGGCAAACGCGCTATTGCGCCGGGCGCGACCGGTAGCGCTCAACCGCAAGGCGCTCACCTTTGGCGATTGCACATTTTCAGTCGGCCGCGGCGAATTACGCCGCAAAGGCGAACTTATCAAACTGACCGCCGGCGAAGCCGGTCTGTTAAAGGCGCTGGCGCAAAAGCCTGGCGAAGCGATCTCCCGGCAAGCGCTGGCGGAACAGACATCGACATCGCTGGAGCGCTCCGTCGATGTGCAGGTCACGCGCCTACGCAAGAAAATAGAGGAAGACCCGCGCGCGCCAATCTTCCTGCAAACCGTGCGCGGCATAGGCTACGCACTGATGGCGGATTGACCGACGATGCTGCGGCGATATCTCCCCAAAAGCCTCTATGCGCGCGTCGTCCTGATTGTCATTTTGCCGATCTTTTTGATGCAAGCCGTCGTAACAGTGGTATTTTTCAACCGCCACTGGGATTTGGTGACGGCAAATTTATCAGCCAATGTCGCCGGACAAATCGCACTGGTGACGCGGCTTTACGAGGAAAATCCAGAGCCGTCGGAGCGTGCAAACATAGAACAATGGGCGCTCGATGACCTCGACCTCAGTGTCCGGTTTGAAGCCGGTGGCGGCATACCCCAAAAGGATAAGCTAGCGCCGTTCAATGTTTACAATTCAACGCTGGAGCGCCGGCTCGGCGAGGCTCTCGATCAGCCCTATTGGTTCAACACAAGAAGCTGGCCGGCTTTCGTAGAAGTGCGCGTGCGGCTTGATGACGGGCTGTTGATATTTTTTGCTTATCGCGACAGGGTGTTTGCAACCACTGGACCGATTTTCCTGTTCTGGCTAATCAGTACATCGGTTCTTCTGGGCGGGATTGCAATCGTGTTCCTTCGCAACCAGGTGCGTTCAATCTTGCGTCTTGCAAGTGCGGCCGAAGCCTTTGGGCGCGGGCGCGATGCGCCGGATTACCGCCCGACCGGAGCTACTGAAGTCAGAAAAGCCGGCTATGCATTTATCGCCATGCGCGAGCGCATCAAGCGTCAGCTTGAACAGCGCACCACCATGCTGGCCGGCGTCAGCCACGATCTTCGCACGCCGCTCACCCGAATCAAGCTGGCGTTGGCGATGGAACCAGACACGCCGGAAGTCTCCGCCCTACGCAATGACGTTCTGGAAATGGAGCGCATGGTCGAGGCTTATCTCGAGTTTGCACGCAGTGAAGCTTCAGACGAAGACCCGGATGTGTTCGACCTTGGTGAAATGATCCGCGATGTCGAAAGCAACACCAAACGCACCGGCCATAAGCTCCAGGCCGATATCCCCGCCGGCCTCGTCGTCGCCGCACGGCGCAGCGCGCTGCAACGCGCGGTCAGCAACCTCGTCAACAATAGCTTGCGTCATGCGGACAATGTCTGGGTCAGCGCCGCGCCCACGGAACGCCACATAGAAATCTATGTCGATGATGACGGGCCGGGTGTTGACAAAAATTTATACGATGAAATTTTCAAACCCTTCACCCGTCTCGACGAAGCGCGCAACCTAAATGAAAGCGGCATGGGGCTTGGACTGACGGTGGTGCGGGATGTTATCCGATCGCATGGAGGCGAGGTCACGCTCGACAGATCCCCCAAAGGCGGCTTAAGGGCGACCATCCGCCTGCCAATTTAATGTAAGTGAGCGCATAGTAAATGCCCTCCCACGGCAAACCATGGGAGGGCTGCATACTGCACGAATGATGCAGGCTCTAATAGTAGTCGTAATATTTGATCAGGTAACGGCTGCCGGAAACGATGTAGCTTTGCCCATAGCTATCATAGCACATAGTTCCGCCGACAAGGGCTTTCGTACCCTTCCAATAACCGTCTTTTTGAACCGCACGGCAATTACTGCCGCTGGAATAGCCGGTGTTGTAATGGCCGGACCGGCGGCTGTTGTGACCGGAATAGCTGCGACGATGGCCGTTATTGTGGTGGCCGCTGCGATGGCTGTTACGGTGGCCGCTATTGTGATGACCGCTGCGATGGCTGTTATGGCGCCGGCTGCGGTGATGGCCTCTATTGCCGTGATGGCTGTCGCTGACATTGACCGTATAACCGGAGCCGGAACGACCTGAACTATAACCAACGCTGACGTTACCGGTGCTAACGTAAACGGATGCGGATGAATTACTGTCGCTCGCCGACGCGGATGGCGCAAATGCGACCAATCCCAGTGCTGCGCTCGCAGCTGCTGCGTACTTTACTATTGTCAAATCGATGATGGGCATGTTGCTCTCCTTAAGACGCTCAAAGCCCCCGCTCGAGCCCTGCCCCAAATGTTGCGCCTGTTGCCGTCACGGTCAACCCAACTCACGTCAAAGACGCGTGAGTGTTTTGTTCGAAATGTGGCGAAAGCACGACGCCATGCCTCATTGCGATAACATAACATACTATAAATCCGTATAGAGAACTATATTCGCTGCCTGAACAGAACTAATCTGACAGATCGCGCGCACGCGCCGCAGCGGCCCTCACCGCCTCATCAACCAGCCTGCCAAGCGCCTTGACGTCGCCGTCAAGAATGTTGAGCGCCGCTTCGGTCGTGCCGCCGGGCGACGTGACTGAATGGCGCATTTGCGCCGGGCTGCGGGTCTCGGCATCCATCAGCGCGCCGGCGCCGATGAAGGTTGCTCTGGCGAGCTTTGCGGCGACGTCTTTAGATAGCCCCAACGCCTCGCCCGCCTCGATCAGCGCTTCGGTCAACAGAAAATAATAGGCGGGGCCGGAGCCGGAAATCGCCGTTACCAGATCAATCTCCGCTTCCGCGTTAACCCAGACCGTCTCACCGGCAGCGCGCATCAGCACCTCAACCAGCTCTCGACCGGCATCATCGACAGCCTCCGGCGCATAAAGTCCTGTCATTCCTTTGCCGATGGCGACCGGCAGGTTAGGCATTGCGCGGGCGATTTTTACAGCCCCGCCAAGCGCTGCGGATATGCCGGCGACGCTCTTGCCGGCCATCACCGAAATCACGACCGCCTGGCTTGCAAGCTCGGTAAAGCGTCCCAATACATCGCTCGCCATTTGCGGCTTGACCGCGATCACCACCGCATCAACGCCAGCTTTAATGGCGTCGTCGAGCGGCGGATTGAGCGCAACGCCATGGCTCGCGCACAGGGATTTCATCTCGCCGCCAATTGCAGGATCAAACACCGCCGAGCGCGACGGAGCGATCACGTCGCCGGCGAGCCAGCCGCGCAATAGCGCGCCACCCATCGCACCAGCGCCGATGAGGGATACAGAAGGGTTGTTTCTCATAGACGAGAGTCTACGCGTTTCCGGCGGTTTCGAAAAGCGAGGCTTTTAAAGCGTCATCCGGGTTTTTCCCGCCCCAGACCAGAAAGTTGAACGCCGGGTAAAACCGGTCGACAGCCTCAGCCGAGGCGCGGATCAGCGCCTCGCCCTGGCCCTGGTCGAGCCCGCCACCTTCGGGCAGGATGGCGGCGTTGCGATAGACGATGCTTTTATCATCCGCCCAAAGATCGAAATGCCCAACCCAGAGGCGTTCATTGACCATGGTGACAAGTCGGCTGGCTTCATCGACCCGTCCGGCCGGGGCCTTCAGATCAATCGGCGCGCCCATCTGCATGGTCGACAGTTCCGGGCGCCAGGTGAACCACAATCCCAGATCGCGCCATACGCCCGGCAGCATTACATGCAGCTCCGAATCGCTGACGCGCTCTATTTCAAAACCGAGATTTTCCGCCGCCGATTCCAGCGCCATCAGCGGATCGACGGCCTTGCTCGGCTTACGGATCAGTTCAATTGACATCAGCGGCCCTTTTTCTCAATTCAGGCGGCTGGTCTCACGCCGCTTCAAGCAACAGGACGCGCCGATTCGGGCGGACGGCAAATGATTCGATTAGACTGATTTTCCACGGGGGAAAGGTTTTCCACGAAGCCCCGATCAGACCCCGGCTTTTTCCTCCAGCGCAGCAATGCGCGCTGCAAGAGCGGCGTTTTCCTCGCGCGCGGCGCGGGCCATGTCGCGCACCGCGTCAAACTCCTCGCGGGGGACGAAATCCATATCGGCGATCAACCGTTGAAGCTGGCTTTTCATCGCCGTTTCCGCTTCCCGGCGCACGCCGTCCGCCGCACCGGCCGCCTCGGTCATCAGCTTGGCGATC
>JAJFGE010000157.1 GCA_021776295.1 Hyphococcus sp. | reverse complement strand
TACCCCCGGCGAAACGGCATGAACTGGCGAATGGGGCGGGTTATTGCGTCGGCGCCCCCTTGTCTGTCAACTCCGGCCCGGCCCGGCCTCAACTATTTATTAATATTTGCTCTAGAAAATCTACCGATAGTTGTGATAAGTGCAGTACGCACGTAGACTTTGTTTCGTTTCAGAAAGATATAAAAGTCATGGTAGAACATAACGTTGTCGCATTCTTACAGCCAAGCGACAAGGATTCGCAGGGCCAAACAGCGGCGTATATTTTCGATATGCTGAAGGCGCTGGAACAAATCGCCAGGCGCGAGCGAATTGAGCCCCTGGACCAGTTTTTGAAGATCGCCTGTGAGGAGGCGGGGCGGGTTTCTAAGATTGCGTGAGGGCAGCGCAAACGGCCAGCCTGTTTTGGCGCGGCTTGGCGAGGCTACGACGTCGCATTTACCCTTATTGCAGAGATAACTGCGGCATTGGATTATGGCCTCAGGTTTGGGATGCGTCCAAGTCCAAGTGCGCCTAAATAGACTACATATGACCAGCTACTTTAATGACACCCCGATAGAAACACCTGAGGATGATCGATACGGCATCACGCCATTCGCTCGATCTCTGGCAAAAAGTATTCGCACCATAAAGAGCCCGGTGGGTACAACGATGGCGCTCAATGGACCGTGGGGTTCAGGTAAAAGCAGCGCGGTTAATCTCATCCGACGCGAACTTGAAAACGCCAAAGACGAGACGCTGGTTATCTCCGACTTCAAATGCTGGTGGTATCGCGGCGAGGAGGCTCTGGCGCTGGCATTTCTGCAAAATCTCCACAGCTTGTTGAGCGACACACTCAAGGACAAAGTCAAAGACCTCGTTCCCAAGCTCAGCCGAGGCTTGCTGCAAGCCGGTCCCGTCATAGGCGCAGCTGTCGCCTTAACGTCAGCAGGTTCTTTTGCACCGTTCACAACCGCTTCCGCGAATTTCGCAAAACGTTTTTTTGCCACTGGTGACACACTAGAAAAAACCTTTCGAAAGCTGGCAAAAGTACTGGAAGAAGAAAACCGTCGTTTCTTGATTATCATTGATGACATTGACCGTTTAAGTCCTGAAGAAGCGCTCGCCATTTTCCGAATGGTCAAATCGGTCGGGCGATTGCCGAACGTCATGTATCTGCTCGTCTTCGATCGCGCGCTCGCGGATAAAGCCGTGGAGGAACGCTATCCATCCGAGGGGCCGCACTTTCTGGAAAAGATCATACAGGCTGGCTTTGAGCTTCCGATGCCGCTGCGCACCGATCTCAACAACGCGCTCCTATCCTCAATCGAAACAATTTGCGGCTCGCCTGATGAAGCGCGCGTACAACGCATTTTGAATGTCTTCTACGATGTGGTTGCACCTTATCTGACAACGCCAAGGCATGTGGCGCGATTTCAAAATGCTATCAGCGTAACTTGGCCTGCAATCGCAAATGAAATCAGCTTGGCTGATTTCATCGCGCTGGAAACTCTACGTCTATATGAGCCATCGCTGTTTCACGCGATCCGGTCGAACAAATCCAATCTCTGCGGCGCGCGAGAGCGTCAGGATCGTGGTAATCCGCGCGACGAGGCCAGGTTTGAGCCGTTCTTGAGAGGCGTCGATCAAGAAAACTATTCCACAGTGACTTTGGCGCTACAGAGGCTATTTCCACGCCTTGAGGAAATGGGATACGGTGCCGAATTCGTCACTACATGGGATGCGGAGCGGCGGGTTTGTGTAGACGCTCATTTCGACACCTATTTTCGCCTATCACTCAGCAATGAAACGCTCCCTATCGATCGTATCAATGAGCTGGTTGAGCGCGCTGACGACTGTGATTTTGTTCAGGCCACGTTTCGTGAAGCGGCTCAAGCTAGACGCAGCACTGGTACATCAATGGTGCCTGTGTTGTTTGATGAGCTGAACACCCATGCGCCAAAGGTGAACAAGGCGAAGGTCGAACCGCTGTTGAGCGCGCTGTTTGAAATCCATGATGAGATTGACCTCGACACTGACCAGGGGCGCGGGATGATGGGGTTAGATGACACATCACTAAGATACCACTGGTTGATTCGAAGGCTCACTGCTGATCGATTTACTATCGACGAGCGTACGGACTTATATTTTTCTGCGCTTGCAAACGCCTCTCTGGGATGGCTGGTTGACTTTGTATCATCAGCGAAAGGCCATTACCAAGATCGAGATGATGGACCAAGGCGTGAAGAAGATTGCCTCGTTCGTGAGGATGCTATTGACCGGCTAGTAGATCAGGCATTGGCCGAAATTCGTGATGCAGCAGCTGACGGCATGCTGCTACAGCACCAAGATCTTTTCTATATTCTCTATCGCTGGCGAGACTTTCTTGAAAACGATCCAACTGAAGTGCGCGCTTGGACTGACCCGCTCCTCATTAATGATGACGCACTACTTACTTTGGCCAAAGAACTGACTGGCGAATCCTGGTCCCAAGGAATCGGGATGTTCGGCCTTGGCGACCGGGTGTCACGGAGAACAATCCGTGCACAGATCGATGAAAATACCGATATCCTGGATGTCGATCGATTTCGGACAGCCCTGGAGCGCCTTCAGGCGAGCGGCAATTTGAACGACGATGACCAGAAAGTCGTCGATGACTTTCTGACCGCTTGGCAGAGGCAACGTGATGGGCGTGATGACTAACGAAAAAATTATCAGTCAAGTACGGGCTCCACTTATAGGTATGTCTCCTTTTGCCCCATTAGCGACATCCAACCGCTTCGTTGCGAATGACCATTTTGGCAAATTCTCACCGTTCTAACCGAGCACAAACCCTATTCTGGCGCCGCCAGTGAAAACTGACCGCCGGCGTGTTCTTGCGCTTCGCCGGCGAGCGTCAGTTCCAGCAGTGCGTCGGCGAGCAGTCCTGGCGGTGCGTCGACCTCGCGCAGGATTTCGTCGCGGTGGAGCGGGGTGAAGCTCAAAATTTCTAACAACTGTCGGCGCAGAGACACCAGCGCGACGGGGTCGGGCTCTTCGGCCTCGCTCATCGTCCAGTCAAACATTTCGCGCCGGTCCTCGCTGACGCCGCGTTGCTGTTGCGCCAGCATTGATAATATGTCTTCCGCCCGTTCGGTCAGCACCGCGCCGTCGCGGATCAGGCGGTTAGCGCCCGCGCATCGCGGATCGAGCGGCGAGCCGGGGACGGCGAAAACCTCGCGGCCCTGTTCCAGCGCGAAGCGCGCCGTGATGAGGGTGCCGGATTTGGCCGCCGCCTCAACCACGACGACGCCGCGCGCGAGACCGGAGATCAGCCGGTTGCGTTTGGGGAAGTCCCGCGCCGTCGGCCGGTAGCCGATGGGGCATTCGGAAATCACCGCGCCCTGTTTCGCAATCCGCGCGGTCAAATCGTCATGTTCGGGCGGATAGATGACGTCAACGCCGCCGGCGACGACGGCGATGGCGCCGGTTTCAAGGGAGGCTTGGTGAGCCGCGCCGTCAATGCCGCGGGCGAGACCGGAGACGATGACCACGCCGGCTTGCCCAAGATCGGCGGCGAGCTGTCGTGCGATTTTACGGCCGACGCCGGATGCGTTGCGCGCACCGACGATGGCGATGGCGGGTTTTTCAAACAGGCCGGCATGGCCGCGCAGATATAGGATTGGCGGCGGATCGGCGATGGCGGCGAGGGCTTTTGGGTAATCGTCCTCGCAAAAGGCGATGGCTCTGGCGCCCTGGCGGTCAGCATTGGCGAGTTCTGTTTTTGCCGCGCCCCGGTCAGCGGCGCGCAACGGTTTTTTGCGCCCGGCCTTGTGCGACAATTCCGGCAGCGCCTGCAACGCCGCGCCGGCGTCGCCATAATTGGCGATGAGGCGATGAAAGGTGATCGGTCCAATCGATGGGGTACGGATTAACTGCAGCCAGTCGAGGCGTTCGCTGTCGCTAAGCGCTGGCATTGCTTGCATCTTCTTTGTGGTTAATCTTTGGGCGGCCAATCTTCGGTTCCGCGCCAGTCAGGAGGCGGGCGATGTTGGCTTTATGGCGGATAACAATAAGCAAGGTCATGAACAAAGCGGCAATCGCAAATTCCGGCTTGCCCAAGGCGAACAGAACGAACGGCGTTGCTGCGGCGGCCAGAAGTGCGGAGAGGGAGGAGTAGCGCGTGAGGGTTGCGCTGGCGAGCCAGATGGCGCCGGCGAACAGCCCGGCGACCACATGCAGCGCGAACAGCGTGCCCATGAAAGTTGCAACCCCCTTGCCGCCCTTGAAGCGCAGCCAGACAGGATAGCAATGGCCCAAAAACGCCGCCGCGGCGGCAACCTCCGGCCGCCAGCCGAACAGCATAGCAACGCCCACCGCAATCGCGCCCTTGCCGCCGTCGAGCAACAATGTCGCCAGCGCCAAATCCTTGCGGCCGGTGCGCAACACATTGGTTGCGCCGATATTGCCGGAGCCGATGGCGCGAATGTCACCCAACCCCGCAAGCCGCGTCAGCACCAGGCCGAACGGCACGGAGCCGAACAGATAACCGAACAGCGCCGCCAGTGCTATCGTCATCAACCGCTCCTAAACAACGCCAAATTCTATCATGCTTTCCGCCATGGAAACGCTCATCTCTTCAAGCGAGCGCGGCTGCCAGTCGAGGACGGATTTTATGCGCGCATTGTCATAGTCGCGGCGTTTGCCGAGGCTGGGAACGATCTGTTTTAAAACTGGATTAAAATGCTGCATGATCCGCGGAACGAAGTTAGGAAGCTCGCCGGTGGGTATTTTATAACCGTCCTTGCGGAAACGTTTATCGAGAATTTTTGCGATATCGCTAAACCACGCATACTCAACCGTGCAGATAAATCTTTTGCCGGCGGCGTCTGGCGTGACCATGGCGGCGAGATGAGCGCTTGCAACATCGCGCACATCGACGCAAGAAAAGCCGATACGCGGACAGGCCGGCATGGCGCGCGTCATCAATTGCCGCACCAGCTCGCCCGATGTGCCGCTATCTGAATTGAGGATCGGTCCGAGAATGGCGCCCGGATTGATGACCGCCAGCTCCATTCCGGCGCCGTCGCTTTTGATGAAATCCCAGGCGGCGCGCTCAGCAATGGTTTTTGATTTTTCATAAGCGCCGATCTCGGGGCTATCGATCACCGACCAGTCGTCTTCATTGAAAATATGGTTGGCGTCGCGGGCATGCCCGGCGGACACAGCCGCCACCGATGAGGTCATGACGGTGCGTTTGACGCCGGCTCTGGCGGCCGCGCGCAACACCCGAACAGCGCCATCGCGCGCCGGGATGATCAACTCATCTTCGTGTTTGGGTGTGCCGATGATGAAAGGGGAAGCGACATGGAGAACATAATCACATCCGGCGATGGCGTCGTCCCATCCTTCGTCGCTCATTAGGTCGCACTGATGCAGCGACAGCCTGTCACCGGCGTCAACATGGCGCGCAATGCTCTCGCGCACTTCGCCCTCGCGCTTCGGCGAGCGCAACGTGCCGTGCACCGTATGGCCGTGCTGCAATAGCTGAATGATAGTGTGCAGCCCGACAAAGCCGGTGGCGCCGCTGACAAGGACGGTTGAAGTCATCGATTGGTCCTATTCATGAGGTGGGTATGGATGGAGCGACATCTTTAGCGAGAGGACAAGGTGTACTTCGCCAGGGCTTTGAAATCAAATGTTCAAATGAAATGCCGCGGCGGCAGATTATTCGGCTTATCCTTCGTGTCGCGAAGGATAGCTGCACAAGCATGCTTAGAGCTTTTCGATACGCGACAGAAGCCGGCGCGACGACAATTGCCGCCGCCGCGCCGTCATATTTTCAGGGATCGACGATATTGGCGAGATAAAGATCGCGCACGAGATTGCGCAATGACGCTCCGTTGGAGCCGATCGGTGAGTTGGTGAACACCGCGATATCCATCCCGTCGGGCATAAACAGAATATCACTTTGCTCTGTACGCTGACTTCCATCGCGCCACAGCCCGTTTTTGCCGTAAAGCTTGCCGGCGCTGGTGGTGGTGATGCGGTCAATGCCAAAACCGGCGTCAAGCGCGGCTTGGGATTTTGACATCGGCACGATTTTGTTGGTGCGGCGATAGGTGTGCATTACCGCCAGCAATTCATTGATCGACATGTGCCACGCGGCGCCGCCGGCCATCGACCGGAGATTGCCGGAATTCCATCCGCCGCCGGAGACCGGCCAAGAATAGGCGCGCGCCGGATTGTTGGGCTTATCGAGATCCGGACCGCTGACGCCCGCGGGCGCGAACACTTTGTCTTCAACATATTGCATATAGGCCTGGGTGGTGATCACGTCCCACATGATGCTATTGATGAGCGCTGGAAACATTGCGTTTTTATTGATGTTTCCATTGATCACCGCGAGAAGAATACGGCACAGGCCGAAATTCATGTTCTCATAATCAGGGCTCCCAATGGCGCTGGACGAGACGCCCGCCGCAACTTGGGATTTCATAAACAGATAGTTCGAGCTGGAGCCTCCGGTTGAAAAACCGGATCGGTGGGTCAGCAGTTGACGGAACGTAATGTCGTCAATGTTAGAGCCTTTCTGCCAATGGGTTGGCAGGTAGTTGATGATCTTGGCGTCGTAGGAAATATTTTTTGCCTGCAAAAGGTCAACCATCGCCATCGCCGTAATCAGCTTGCTGACGCTTGCGATATGCATGCGACGGCCGGGGTTCCAGCCGAGCGAAGCGTCGGTGGGGGTCTGCGCCCAGTTCCATTGTAATGTGTATATTGTCTGTCCGTTCTTGCCGATCCGCAAAGCGTAGCCGGCGACATTGTCTTTAATGGCGGCATGAAACGCTTCGCCAAATGCGTTGACGTCAAGCTTTGGTTTTGGCGGCGCAGCGATGCCGCCAGGGCCGGCGGCGCCGGGCGTGACCGGGCCGGACGGTGTGGCGCGCGCAAGCCCGCGGGGCCGGGCAATGACGGCCTTGGCCTTCGGCGCCATCTTGGCGATGTCAGCGCGCACCGCCGCAGCCGAGGAGCCGCGCATGGTGCGTCTCGATTTTGCAATCAACGCGCGCACCGGTGCGGCCGCTTCGTTTTCATCAAAGCCTTCGTCGGAATGAGCCCCGGCAAGATGCGCGGGATTGATTTTGTGGCGCGCAACGGCGTCCGCATCAATCGCCACCCCACGCACATCTTTGGCCAGCACAGCGCGGGTCTGACTGGATCTCGCGAGCGTAGCTTTATCGTTTGCATTGGCCGCGCGAACCGCAGTCACCGGCGCCTTGCGTTTAACGGTCGCGCGCTTGGGTTCTTCGGTGCTGGCGCCCGCGCGGGTTTGCGCATTGACGGCCGGCATCGCATAAAACGCCGCGCCAACAAACAGCGCAACTTTCCACATTTTAGAAAATTTCATGGTCCTCTCCCTTATTTTCGCCCACGGCGCGGACCCTAACCATCCGTACCCGGTTCGTCACGATGCGAATTGTTGTGCGCCGCCAAACAAGCGCCGGCGGCGATAAAATTGGCTGGGGAAAAGTTTGAAATAGCGCGGCGCTACGAGGATTTAGCGGCGGCAGGGTGGCAGGGTTTGTGGGTTTAGGTAATATTACAAAAGGTTAATACTGGGGTGAAATTCTAATTTGCTCTTCGCTAGCTGGCATAGGACCGAGTTCTGTCAAAGCGATAGAATTCATTTTTATAGTTGAGCAAGGTGAAGCATGAGAAACTCTCAATGACTGAGCAGAGAAGAAATTATAGATAACCAATCCAATGTTCTTCCGAGACTATTGATATTGGTACACCCTTATCCCGATAGTCACATGCTTTGAGAATCTTATTTCCGAATGATGAGTGCTTCCAAGAATCTGTGACATAGGTACCAATAACTAAGAAATTTGTTTTCATCGTGACCGCACCAGTTTCAGCTCCGAGATCAATTACTGCTTTTTCACATGTTTTACGCTTGCCGAAATTAAATGTTCCTGTGAACGTGTAACGTTTTCCTGGAAATGTTAAATCAGGTTGGGGGTTGCAAAGAGGCAATGTTGTAGCTTTCAGCGATTCGCCCAACTCAAAATCTCGCGCTGAAAGGCTGTTAAGAGTGTCGAGCAGTTCGTTTTTTTCGTCGATATCAACTATTCCGTCATTCAATATTTCATCCACACGCTGATAAAGTATGCGCACCATGGGATGGTTCGTAATGTGAAGGTTTGCCGCGAGCCATTTTTGTAGAAACTCAACCTCAAGGTGATTGATTACGTCGTCGGCGGCGATTCCTTTTGCAAGGCCAATTAGCTCGTCAATCTGACGATCGCTTATACGTTCTCCACCGACTTGATTATAGAATTTCTCGTCCATAGATTCCTGCCGTATTGAATTCGTATATTTATACTGGGTGATTACTTCCCAATAGTCAAAAGTGCATCCAAGACGGCCATGCGCGTCGCAACACCGTAAAATACCTGTTGCAGAATGAGCGCGCGCGCCGGGTCGTCGGCTAGCGCTCCGTCGATTTCAACGCCGCGATTCATCGGCCCCGGATGCATGACAAAGGCGCCGGGGCTGGCGTGTTTCAGGGTTTCGTGGGTGAGGCCGAAGGTTTCGAAATAACCCTGCGCCGCCTCTTTGCCGCCGGACCCCATCCGCTCAAACTGCATGCGCAACCCCATCACGATATCGGCGCCGGCAAGACCGTCTTTGAGATTTGTACAGCGCTCAATATCCGTAAGCTGATTATCATCGGGCATCAGCGCCGCCGGCCCGACAAAGCGGACGGTTGCGCCCAGCCGCACAAACAGCCGCGCATCAGACCCGGCGACGCGGGAGTGCTTAACATCGCCGCAAATGGCGATGGTCAGGCCGTCAAGCGTTTCGAATTTTGAGCGGATTGTCGCCGCGTCCAATAGCGCCTGGGTCGGATGTTCAAACGCGCCGGCGCCGCCATTAATAACCACGCAATCGAGTAATTGATCGAGGCGCTGGTGCAGGCCTTCTTGCCTGGCGCGCACAATCATTACATCCGCACCCATCGCCGCCAGCGTCTGGGCGGTATCAATCAAGCTCTCGCCTTTATGGACCGAGGAGGCCGACACCGGCACATTGACGACATCGGCGCCAAGTTTGCGGCCGGCCAGATCAAAGGAGAGATTGGTGCGGGTGGAATCTTCAAAGAACAAATTGATCTGGGTGCGCCCGGCAAGACAGTGCGGCGCCGGCTTGGAGCGTTTGAGGAAACCGGCATAATGTTCGGCAAGGTTGAGAATATAAGCGATCTCAACGTCGCTTAAATCATCAATGCTGATCAGCCGGCGCGCGGTGACGCCGCCGGCGGGCGGTGAGGGGCGTTTGCAATGTGTCATTAAAGCGGGACGTATAGGCCGGGCGGCGTCTGACTGCAATATCGAAAACCCCTCTCTCCGCTGATCCCCGCTTTCGCAGGGATGAGCGGAGTAGGCATAGTCTCAGATCCTCGCCCGCGTCTTCATCAGCCACAGCACACCGGCGGCGATGATCGCGACATCGATCACGAACATAATCGGCAACGCTAAAGGCCCGCCATTGGAGAGATAGTTTGAGCCGCCGAGCCCGAGGCCTGCGAGCGTGACCACAAGCGTTGCAAGAATGGCGTTGCGGCTATGGTTTTTTGAGCCGTCATTGGTGTCTTTGCGGACGTAAAAGCTGAGCGCGATATAAGCCGCGCCGAACCCGGTCAGCGGCCATGCCAGCCCCGGGGCGACGCCAAGTAGCGCGACGGCGAGGTGAAAGATGCCGGTGGTGGTGAGCAGAGCAATAATGAGATGGCGCAAGGTTTGCGGTTTCATAGGTTCAATCCCCTGATTCTGTCGATCGCGCCCTGCAGTATAAACGTCGCCGCCATGGCGTCGATCTTTTCCGCCCGCTTGGCGCGGCTGGCATCGAGAGCAATGAGATCACGCGTCATCGCCAGGGT
>JAJFGE010000156.1 GCA_021776295.1 Hyphococcus sp. | reverse complement strand
AATGTGATTCCGGTATCGTAAGCGATGTGCGAGCGCGAGAATGTTGGGCAATTCCAGCGTGCCGTCAATTTGACTGTGAGAAGCGAGGATCTGTTCCAGCAAAGTAGATCCCGCACGCGGCAATCCAACAATAAAAATAGGGTCCTGTGCGGGAAAGCCCTTTCCGGTCTGTTCATTAAAAAGCTCAGCCGTGCAAATTTCGGATTGCTTCTGCAATTCTCCGGTCATTTGATCAGCGTCATAGCGTGACTGGATGCGCTTCAGCTCATTGCCGCGTTTATAATAGGAAAAAGACGCCTCGTAATCTTTTCGATCCTCAAGCGCTTTGCCCAACGAAAAACAGATGCTTATCCGGTTGGCATAGCCTAACTGATCATTGCTTTCCTGTTTTCGCATGAGGTCAATTTCCTCATCCGTGAACTTATAGGTTTTCAGATTAGCAAGACCGAAAAATGCATCGCCATAATCCGGCACGGATCGAAATGCGGCGCGATAGGAAGTGACCGCGTCTTCATGGCGGCCATAGGTCTTTAGCGCGTGCCCGCGTGTGGTTAGCGTCGCCGGGTCGCCGGGCAGCCTGTCAAGAACCTGATCGAACAGCGCGAAAGCACGTTCGAAATTTCCATTATACATGCTCTCAATGGCAAGATGCGATTGAAAAACCGGGTCCGACGGATTGCGCTTGTAAAGCATCTGCGCCTGTTCAAACGCTGCCTGGTATTTTTGCTTTTTGCGCAGGATTTGGATGTAGTCGAGCCGTACCTGAACATTGTCAGGTTCAAATACACTAGCGCTTTCAAGCAGGAATTCCGCGTCGTCAAGGATGTTGAATCTTGCGCCGATGTCGGCGAGCAACCGTATGGCATCGACATTTTTGGGATTTTTCTGCAAGAAGCTTCGGCACAGATTTTCCGCTTTGTACAATCGGCCTTCATGAACATGATTCATGGCGGCCGCGACCTCACGGGGCAGCCTCGAAAGCCACTCTGCCTGAACCGTCGCTGTGCGGCCTTCGCCGGGACGGCCACTGGCGCTAAGAAGCTCTCCCTGCGCACGCCAGCTCGCTTCCAGCGCCGGATTGAAGTGACACGCGCGCCGATAGGCAATTAGCGCTTTAGCTGTATCACCCATAGCCCGAAAAATGTGGCCCTCTTCCTGGTAAGCGCGGCCATAGTCGGGCGCCGCACTCTTTAACCGGTTCACAAGCTCAAGGGCGCGCGCATAGTTTTTCAAATATCGATCACACACGACGCCCAAATAGAGTGCGTCTTTATGTTTAGGTTTGTCGCTGAGTATGGTTTCGATCGTTTGCACCGCCAAACGAAATTCACCACGCCGGATCAATTCCTGCGCGGATTTCAATTCGTCTTCAAACTCACCTTCAGTGCTCTTCAAAAAACGATCGCTCCGAATAAAAACGCCCCGTCTGCAACGGGGCGTTTTTAACTATATCAGCCTAAGGCCTGAGCGCAAACGTCTAGAGCAAATCCGAGTTAAATAGAATCATGGCTTTGCTCTAGATTCTTTGTTTGCCGCATTTCTATCGGATAACCGCGTCACATTTATCCGGAAATGCTCTAGTATGTCAGCCCAACTCGAACGCCCACCGTGCGTGGCCGAAGCGGTGTCGTGCGAATCGGTCCGAAAACCGCATTGGTCGATAGATCACCATGCGTATTGCTAAGATTGTCCGCAAAGATTTCCAGTGACCACCGATCTGATGAGAGGCCTGCTGACATTGCGATTGTCGTCCAGGAATCGACATTTGCGGCATTAATATCGATGATATCGCTGCGCGAAGACCCAGAATAAACAATTTGCGGCATGATATGGGCGATATAGTCGTTTCCAACGGGCCACTCATATCGAGCGCGTAAATTACCCTGGAAGGAAGGGGCAAAAGCGAGTTCGGCGCCGGCAGTCACGTCGCCGGTCGGCGTCAGGACAGTTGTAATCTCGGTATCCAGCACTGAAAAAGCGCCATAGATTGTAAGCCCGTCCATCGCCGCAGGCGCGACGATAAAGTCGGCCTCAAGGCCAAAGACCTCAGCATCGGCCGCGTTGTCCGAAAAGAAGAGATTAGTGATTGTCGGATCGAAAATCGTGGTTTGAAGGTTCTCGATATCGACGTAGAACGCGCTGCCATTAAACTGAAGCTGATTTTCAAACAGGTTGGTCTTCCAACCGACTTCGTAGTTCGTAACTTCGTCGGTATCGATCGCGAACGGAACCGTAAAGCCGCCTGGACCCGCTGCGCCGCCGGGCCGGTTCAGCAAACCTGGACGGAACCCTTCTGAATAGGTCGCATAAAACAGCATGCCGTCTGTTGGCGTCCAGCTTACATTGCCTTTGAAAATGAAGCCGTCAGTTTCGGCTTTGTCCGGCGCACGTAAAGCATTAAAAATTTGACCCGCTTGCGCGGCTGTCGCCGAACCGTCCACGACAAGCATCGCGGCCAAAATATCAGCGGCAGACTGATTGTCTGCAACATCAAAGGTCAAATGAGCCGCAGGACTACAATCTCCAATGAATGTAAACAGGCCGTCGCCATTAAACTGATCACTGATATCGGTGCCGAATGCGTTTGCATCCGGTTGGAACGAATTACAGAACGACGCGTTTGCGCTGCCCTCGAAGTCAACTTCGATATCGTAATAGCGTGTGCCAAAAGTCAGCGTTAGCACATCGGGCACCAGGTCGAAGTTGGCTTCGCCAAAGAAGCCAAACTGTTGATCTGTGCGCCGGATGTCATTGCGGAAAATAGTTTCCGCATCAAATGGACCTGGATCAGAGAAAAAACCCGTCATTTGCGGGAAGTTTGGCGAAAAGCCTGGCGACCCGAAAACAACCGCATTGACATTGCCGGGGTAATTAAAGTCATTGCGTTCATCCAACTGAAGGTCGGAATAAAAACCGCCGACGGTGGCTCTCAAACGGTTTTCGCGCGGGGTGTTAAAGCGCAGCTCATGCGTTTGAACTGTGGTTTCGGTCGTTGAATCAACAAACAGATTTGGCGGCTGACAGGTGCCAAGCGGTACACCTGCTGTGCCCCCGTAGGATGCGTTGTATGACGGGTATGTAACCGTCGAATCGCACAGATAGTAAGGCAGATACTGACCGGCAAACAGATAGTCGGTGTAGTCAATACGCTGCGCGCTGTCGCGATCCGTGTAGGCGCCGGTATAGAGCGCTTCCAACATACCAATCCGGCCTTCCAGCGTCCAGCTTGTGTTATGGAAGTCGTCATCAATGCGGTCGTTTTCAAAGCGCTGAATTTCGTATTCGCCGAGCGAGGGATCATCAAAGAAAACACCGTCCGAATTGATGTCCTGGCGCGCATGACCCAGAGTAATGCGCCAGTCGTCATTGACATCATATCGGAGAGCAATCCGGCCGCCGATGTATTTCGTATCATTGAAATCTTCTTCAACGAGCGCATCGTTTGTCGCTGCGAGGAAGGTGACGTTTGAATCGAGCGCCGCAATGCTGGCTGGGTCAGACTGGAACCCGGCGCGATTGGCGCCAACAACGGTTCCATTCGGCCGTATTGTGCCAGCAGGCCGGAATCGCGCAGAATCTCGAACGGTTCTAGAGCCCGCTACGTTATCAATATAACCGCCTCGGTCATCGATATAAAAAACGCCGCGCAAGGCAAGCTTGTCGCCCATAGGCACGTTGAGACCGACTTCAGTCTTATAGCTAGCCTCGCCGCCTTTGGTGAACGATACGCCGGCATTAGCAAACGCTTGATATTCACCCATCACAGGTTTTCTTGTGATCAACCGAACCGTGCCCGCTTGTGAGCTCGCGCCGAACAACGTGCCTTGCGGACCGGACAGCACTTCGATTCGTTCAAGATCTACAGCATAAACGTCAAGGTTACGCCCGGGCTGCGAAAGCGGTTGTTCGTCAAGATACAAGGCGACGTTTGGCGCCAAACCCGCAACACCTGCGGTGGTGAGATTCGGTGTCGTTGAGGCAACGCCGCGGATATAAATTGTGCTTTGCCCTGGGCCGCTGCCGCCTGCAGTCACGCCTGGAAGCTGTTTGAGATAATCTGTGAAGTTATCAACACGCAATTCATCTAATTGCTTGCTTCCCAGCGCCTGAACGGCGACGGGAACATCTTGCGCGTTTTCCGATCGCTTGGTTGCCGTCACGACGATCGTATCCACTTGAGCAGCCGCGGACACGCTTAACGCGGAAACTACGGCGATTGTTGATGCCCCAGCCATTAGTCTATTCATAAAACCCTCCCAGAAATTTTCTTGTTCAATTGCCCCGACGGCATTTACCGCGCCATCGCGACAAATTGGAATTGTCGAGAACCGCTTAAATCGAGACACTGATACGCCAGACCAAACAGATGACCTACAGCACAGCGCGAAACTCGAAGCCGCGCGACAATTCAGTAAAATGCTAGTTGGCTTCGAAAAATAGTAAAGCAGCGCTGGTGCAACAGCTGCTACTATAATCAGAACTGATGTTGTGTATCAGGGAGGCCCCACGGTTTTTGGTAGAAAATTATATTTGCAGGGTGATTTGCCAAAAAAAAGATTGACTGTTGCGCTTTAGCAACAGGATATTTTGCCTCTAAACTTAAATCTGCGATCGCTTCGCGCCATGAATATAAGTTGCATGAAACGGGTAAAAGTCCTCACCGACATTTTAGGAAAAGCGAGATGGTATAAGGAGGGCCTGACGTTCGCCAAGGATCTCTTGCACAGCGCCATTACTGACTCACGTCTATGAGCACTGCCGTTTGAATCGGCGGTACGGTCTGTTTTGTTGTATAATATCGATGGCCTTATGTCGCTTTTAATCAAGCGATACAGTCTACGCCAAGGTATGCTCAATGGTTACTATTGTTCAAGAATGGGCGCTTCGCGCGAGAAGGTGATGGCCGCATTGGTAGAGATTCCGCAAAATTTTGACTTGCGCTCACTTCAAGTCTTTATCGCTACTGCCGAGCGGGGCGGTATGACACAAAGCGCAAAAGCCCTGGGCATGACTCAGTCAGGTGTTTCGCAGACGATCGCTGCACTGGAAGAAGCTGTCGGTGCACAACTTTTTGATCGTTCTGTGCGCCCGATCGTACTGACTGCAGCGGGCCACTCACTGTTTAGGCGGGGGCAAAATCTCCTCAGTGATACGCGCGAGGCCTATCTTGAAGCCCGTGAGGCTGACCAAAAGAAACTTGCGATGTTGACGGTGGCTATGCCGGAAAGCATGGCGAATCTTGTTGGCCCGAAATTATTCAAAAACAAAAAAGAAAAGTCCGATTACTGGCGGTTTTGGAGCGGCCTGACACCCGCACACCGTGAAGAATTTCTTTCGCACGCGGTCGATATTTTAATAACAGAAGATAGCAATATCAGCGAGGTTACCGGCCTTGAACGTCATTCAATTTTCAGCGAACCTTACATCCTCATTTTTCCAGAAAGTTATCAAGGTTCCACTGAGTTGGGTCCGCACCTTCAGGAGTTAGGTCTCGTGCGATTTTCGCTACGCTCGGCTACCGGGCGCCAAACAGAAACCCAATTAAACCGATTGCGCCTGCAATTTCCCGAAACCGTGGAATTCGATAACTCGTCGTGCCAAATCGAAGCGGTTGCTTATGGTCAAGGCTGGGGTATTACAACCCCTCTCTGCCTCCTGCAGCGCCAAACGCTGATCGACAAACTGAAAATTGCGCCGATAAAGCGCGGCGGATTTTATCGGCATTTCTCACTCATTGCCCGCGAAAATAGTCTTGGGTCTTTGCCGGAGGAACTTGCCGCAGAATGCCGGCGGATTTTACAGGACGATGTATTACCCGATCTATTCGGCAAAGTTCAATGGCTCGAAGATATGTTGCTCTGCAGGGCGACGCGACAAATATACAAACGCGCCCAGTAAGCGGACGCATGACACGGGTTCGAGGGAAGCGATTACTATGATGGGTGAAGATCGCGATGCCCGACAGGGTATTCGGCAAAGACAGTGGGATATGGGAAGCACGCGATGGCGATACTGATCAACAACTTAGAGCATTCGGTCGTCCGCGCAATTTGCAGCCGTTATGACAATCGCCCCGATGCACTTTTAGAAATCTTGCATGAAACTCAGGAGACCGAAGGATACCTCAACGACGAAACGCTTACCACTATCGCGCGTGCGCTGAATATTTCGCGTGCGGATATTCACGGGGTTGTTAGTTTCTATCATGACTATCGGCGCGAGGCGCCAGCGCGCCATATCGTCAAAATATGCCTGGCGGAAGCTTGTCAAGCGGTCGGTTGCGAGGTGCTTGCTGCTGCTGCGGAGGCAAAATTTGGTGCGAAGATTGGCGGCGCCAAAAGCGTAGACAGGCAGATCGGCCTAGAGGCTGCCTATTGCCTTGGCAATTGTGCGCTCGGACCATCGGTCATGATTGACGGCGCACTATACGGCCGCGTCACACCGGACCGGCTGACTGCTTTGGTGAAAGATCGCTCGACTGCTGAGGTGCAAAAATCATGACCGGGCGCGAGGTTAAGATTTATGTGCCATGCGATGCATCGGCGGTGTCAGTCGGCGCCGATGAGGTCGCGGCGAAGATTGAAGCAGAAGCGGCAGTACGTAAGATTAATCTTACGATCATCCGCAACGGGTCGCGCGGCATGTTGTGGCTTGAGCCCCTGGTGGAAGTAGAAACCCCGCAGGGGCGCATTGCCTATGGCCCGGTTACAGTGGGCGATGTAGAGAGCCTGTTCGAAGCGGGGTTTTTAGACGGTGGCGATCATGTGCTTGCTCACGGGCTCACCGAAGAAATTCCGTATTTCGCAAAGCAGGAACGGCTGACTTTTGTTCGTTGTGGCGTGATCGATCCGCTGGACTTACGCGACTATGAATCCTATGGCGGGTTAGCAGGCCTGCGGCGCGCTTTGAAAATGCGCCCTGAAGAGATTGTCGAGATGGTGACAGACTCCGGTTTGCGCGGTCGCGGCGGCGCCGGGTTTCCAACCGGGATAAAATGGAAAACCGCGCTCGCACAGAAAAGCGATGTCAAATATATCTGTTGCAATGCTGATGAGGGCGATAGCGGCACATTCGCTGACCGGATGTTAATGGAAGGCGATCCGTTCAGCCTGGTCGAAGGCATGGTGATCGCGGGTCGCGCGGTCGGCGCTGAGACCGGCTATATTTATCTCCGTTCAGAATACCCTCATGCGATCAAGACAATGCGCAAAGCAGTCGATATATGGAAAGCCGCCGGGCTTCTCGGCGCGGATATCGAAGGCTCGGGCGCTGCGTTTGAGATTCATATCAGGGTTGGCGCCGGCGCATATATTTGCGGAGAGGAATCCTCCATGCTGGAGAGCCTTGAGGGCAAGCGCGGCGAGGTGAAAGTCAAACCGCCGATCCCGGCGATCAGCGGATTGTTCGGTAAACCGACCATCATCAACAATGTCTTGTCGCTTGCAACAACGCCCGTAATTTTGGCGAAGGGGGCGGCGCACTACAAAGACTTTGGCACGGGCCGCTCGCGCGGTACGCAGCCTTTTCAACTGGCGGGCGACAGTGCGCGCGGCGGTCTTGTCGAAAAAGCCTTTGGCGTGACGCTGCGTGAACTCGTTGAGGAGTTTGGTGGCGGCACGCACAGCGGCAAGCCAGTGAGGGCGGTTCAGGCGGGGGGGCCGCTGGGCGCTTACATTCCGGTCTCGTCTTTTGATGTCGCGATGGATTATGAAGCGCTGGCCGAGGCGGGCGCGATGCTCGGCCATGGCGGCGTGGTTGTCTTCAACGACAGCGTCAACATGGTGCGACAGGCACGCTTCGCCATGGAGTTTTGCGAGATTGAATCTTGCGGTAAATGCACGCCCTGCCGGATTGGCGCCGTGCGCGGTAAAGAGACCATCGACAAGGTCATCGCCGGTGAAAACGTCAAAGAAAATTTAGCAATTCTCGAAGATTTGTGCGATCTTATGGAAGACGCATCGCTCTGCGCCATGGGCGGATTGACGCCGATGCCGGTGCGCAGCGCCGTAAAGCATTTTCCAGAGGATTTCGGCGGTTAAGGCCGTTGGAAAGTAAGGCAAAGCGCCCATGACCCTTCTTAAGGAAAAGGATTTCGGAACGCCCGCCGTTGAATCGGACACTAGCGTCACACTCGAAATTGACGGCCATTCGGTCACTGTTCCCGAAGGCGTCTCGGTGATGCGCGCCGCTGCAATTGCCGGTCTTTCAATTCCAAAACTATGCGCCACTGACAGTCTCAAAGCATTCGGCTCCTGCCGGTTATGTCTGGTGGAAATTGAGGGCCGCAAGGGAACCCCTGCCTCCTGCACGACGCTAGTTGAAGACGGCATGGAAGTCCGCACCCAGACGGAGCGTCTGGCATCACTGCGTCGCGGCGTGATGGAGCTTTATATCTCCGACCACCCGCTCGATTGCCTGACCTGTTCAGACAATGGTGATTGTGAATTACAGGATATGGCGGGCGCCGTTGGTTTGCGTGACGTGCGTTATGGCATGGACGGCGCCAATCATTTCGAGGTGGAAAAAGACGAGAGCAATCCGTATTTCGCCTTCGACCCGGCAAAATGCATTGTCTGTTCAAGATGCGTGCGCGCCTGCAATGAAGTGCAAGGGACATTTGCCCTGACGGTTGAAGGCCGGGGCTTCGCCTCGAAAATATCCGCCAGTTTGGGCGAGAACTTTTTTGATTCTGAATGTGTTTCCTGCGGCGCTTGCGTGCAAGCCTGTCCGACGGCGACGTTGCAGGAAAAATCCGTCATCGACCATGGCGTGCCGGATCGCACGGTGTTGACGACCTGCGCCTATTGCGGCGTTGGCTGTTCGTTCAAGGCGGAGCTGAAAGGCGATCAGGTCATCCGCATGGTCCCCTATAAAGACGGCAAGGCCAATCACGGGCATTCCTGCGTCAAGGGCCGGTTTGCTTTTGGCTACGCCACCCATAAAGAGCGCATCACCAAACCGATGATCCGTGAAAAGATTACCGATCCATGGCGCGTGGTAAGCTGGGACAAGGCGATCAGCTTTGCCGCGGATCGATTAAAGCAAACGCAAAAGGACTTTGGCGTCAAATCAATCGGTGGCATCACCTCATCACGCTGTACTTCGGAAGAGGTGTGGCTTGTCCAGAAGCTGGTTCGTGCTGCCTTCGGGAATAATAATGTCGACACCTGCGCGCGAGTTTGCCATTCACCCACGGGCTATGGCTTGAAACAAACCTATGGCACCTCAGCAGGTACGCAAGATTTCGACAGTGTCAGTCAAGCCGACACCATCATTGTGATTGGCGCCAATCCGACAGACGCGCACCCGGTTTTCGCCTCGCAAATGAAACGGCGGCTGCGCGAAGGCGCCAAGCTCATCGTCGCCGATCCGCGCGCCATTGATCTGGTGCGCTCACCGCATATCGAGGCGGTGTATCATCTCCCATTGAAGCCCGGCACTAATGTTGCGCTGGTGAACGCATTCTCCCATGTGGCGGTGACGGAAGGCCTGATCGACGAGGAATTTGTAAAGGAACGTTGCGATCTTCAATCCTTTAAAGAATGGAAGAATTTCGTCGCCGACCTGGTGAATTCTCCCGAAAACGTCGCGACAATCACCGGTGTTCCGGCGGCGGATATTCGCGCGGCGGCGAGGGAATACGCAACCAGTAAAAATTCCGCGATATATTACGGCCTCGGGGTTACCGAACACAGCCAGGGCTCGACCATGGTGATGGGCATGGCCAATCTTGCCATGGCCACCGGCAATATCGGCCGGCGCGGCGTTGGCGTTAATCCCTTGCGTGGTCAGAACAATGTTCAAGGCTCTTGCGATATGGGCTCGTTCCCACACGAATTGCCTGGCTACCGTCCGGTCAGCGATGATGCCGTCCGTGCAACTTTCGACAAGGCCTGGGGCGTCACTCTCGACAATGAACCAGGTTTCCGCATTCCCAACATGTTCGATGAAGCCTGCGCTGGAAACTATAAGGGCATGTATATTCAAGGGGAGGACGTCGCTCAATCCGATCCCAACACGCAACATGTGGAAGCGGCGTTGAAAGCGCTTGATATTTTAATTGTTCAGGACTTGTTTCTCAACGAGACCGCGCGGTTTGCCCATGTGTTTTTGCCAGGGACTTCCTTTCTTGAAAAAGACGGCACCTTCATCAATGCGGAACGGCGGATCAATCGCGTGCGGCCGGTAATGAAATCGCAAACCGGCAAGCAAGAATGGGAAGTCACACAAGATCTGGCGCGGGCGCTTGGCTATGAGATGCGGCACGGTTCCGCATCGGAAATCATGGACGAGATCGCGGCGCTGACGCCGACTTTCAAAAATGTCTCCTTTGACATGTTGGACAAGACCGGCAGCATTCAGTGGCCGTGTAATGATCGCGCGCCGGAGGGCACGCCGATCATGCACGAAGATGGTTTTGTGCGTGGTAAAGGATTATTTGTTATTACCGAATATGTCCCGACTGAAGAAAAAACCAACCGCAAGTTTCCGCTGATTCTGACGACGGGCAGAATATTGAGCCAATATAATGTCGGCGCGCAAACCCGCCGTACAGCCAACAGCCAATGGTCAGAGGAAGACCTGCTGGAAATTCATCCATCGGACGCCGAAGCGCGCGGTATTCGTGATGGTCACTGGGTGTCGATCCAGAGCCGCAAGGGCGAGACGTGTTTGCGCGCTGCGCTGTCTGAGCGGATGACGCCAGGGGTTGTCTACACCACCTTCCACCATCCTGAATCCGGCGCCAATATCGTCACCACCGAGCTGTCAGACTGGGCGACGGACTGCCCCGAATATAAAGTGACTGCGGTTCAGGTCGCGCCGGCCAATCATAAATCCGACTGGCAGAATGCCTATGAAAAACAGACGCCGGAGCTTCGCCGGATCGACAAAGTTCCGGCAGAATAGTCCCGCATGTTTCCGGTCAATGTAACTGGCGATGCGGCTGCGACGGATCGGAGGATAGAAATCCGGTCCGCGGGTGGAGCTGCGGCAACCTGGCATATTCCGGAAGAAACACCCGTTGCGTTCGTTTACAATCGGCGGAACTTTGCGGTGATGCTCGCGACTCCTCTCGATATTGTTGATTACGTAGTCGGGTTCTCGCTGACGGAAGGTGTTGTCGATAACGTTTCAGACATCCTTGGTCTCGATATAATACACACGGAGAAAGGCGTCGATCTACGGGTTCGAATTGCCAAAAAGCGCCTCGAACGATTTGATTTACGTCAGCGTCGGCGGAATATGCCGGGCACTGCCGGGTGTGGTGTGTGCGGATTGGAAAGTGCAGATGCATTCTTTGCAGTGTTGCCGCAAGTTTCTGAAACGCCGGTCAAGCTCAATGAGAAAATCGTATTGAAAGCGATCAAGACGCTTGACGGTCGGCAACCGATTAACCAGCGAACTCACACAGTTCACGCCGCTGCATGGGTTGGGCTTGACGGCGCGATTTTACAAGCTCGCGAGGATGTTGGCCGTCACAATGCGTTAGACAAATTGCTTGGCGCGTTGGCGCTAGCAAACGCCGACATCAAGGCGGGGTTTGTCCTTATGTCGAGCAGGTGTTCCTATGAGCTTGTCGAAAAGGCGGCGCGTCGTGGCGTGACGGCGTTGGCGTCGATTTCGGGGCCCACAAATTTTGCCTTGCGCAAAGCCGCCGAAGCCAATATGGCGCTTTACGCGCGCGGGCCTTCCGGCGTTGTCGAACTCGTCGGATAAGCGGGTCAAATACTCCTGCGTTCTGGCGACACCTCTAAATACACTGGCCATTTATGCAACGCATGTTGATATCTCTAGCCGCATTGCTCATTTCAGCCGCCATATTGCTGGCTGGCGGCGGCCTCCAGGGCACGCTTGTTGCGGTGCGCGCTAACATCGAAGGGTTTTCGTTACTCGTCATTGGCCTCTTGATGTCGAGTTATTTCGTAGGCTTTATTACAGGCTGTCTTGCGGCCCCTGGCATGGTCGCACGCGCGGGGCATATCAGGGCGTTTACAGCCCTTTCGGCAATCGCCGCAGCTGCGGCGCTGACTTATGCGCTTGCGATCAATATCCCGGTCTGGATCTTTCTACGTATTGTCACCGGTTACTGTTTCGCTGGTCTATATATGATCATTGAAAGCTGGATTAATGAAAAATCCAGTAATGAAACGCGCGGACAGACCCTTTCCGTCTATCGCATTGTTGATCTTGTTGCGATGACGGTCGGACAATTTTTGTTGACTGTAGCGTCGCCGGCGGGCTTTGCTTTATTTTCGCTTGTTGCCATCTTGATATGTGTCTCAATCGTGCCAGTCGCGATGAGCAAAGCAATAGCGCCCGAGCCGTTGACGCGGACAAGACTGGACATAACAAAGCTGTTTCGGATCTCGCCCCTGGCCGTCGCTGGATCGTTGTGCGTGGGCCTTTCCAATGGCGCTTTTTGGGCAATCGCACCGGTCTATGTTCAAAGGCTGGGATACGATCTCACCATGGTGGCGACATTTATGAGCGTAGCGATTGTCAGCGGCGCTCTGGCGCAATGGCCGATTGGTTATCTTTCGGATTTGATCGATCGTCGCAAGGTATTGATCGCTGTTGCAGCGGCGAGCGCGGCGAGTGGAATATTCTTGAGTTCGCTGGGCGAGATATCGCTGACGCTTCTCCTCACGGGCAGTTGCCTTTACGGCATTTTTGCCATGCCGATATTTGGGTTAAGCGCAGCGCAGGCAAATGATCATGCCGAATCAGACGAATTCGTCGCGATCAGCGCGGGTTTGCTGCTGCTCTACGGCGTTGGTTCGATTTTTGGACCTGTCATGGCGCCGCTATTGATGGAAGCGATATCACCGTCAGCTTTGTTC
>JAJFGE010000155.1 GCA_021776295.1 Hyphococcus sp. | reverse complement strand
AGATTGTCCGGAATGGTGACATATTTCTTGCCGTCGCGCTCGATGATTTCAGGTTGCACCAGCTCTATTGTCCGTTCGCCGGCAAAAGCAATGGCGGCGTCGGCGCTCTGTCTGGCGCCGAGCAACTCAACATTGCGAGATGTCGGAAAGATCATCTTGCGCTCACCACTATCGCGCGCCGCAACAGCGGCGCTGGGCGTTGTCCAAAGCGCATCGGTCGCCTCGTTGCCGTCTTCGCGCGCGTTTTGTCCTGACGGCGTTTTTGCAGCGAAGAACCAAGTGTCAAAGCGGCGGTGACGCGCGCTTGCCGGCGGGGCCCAGCGCGCAAAGAGGTGCAATTGATCGCATGCGAGAACAAGTTTCTCGGCTTTGACAAGGTCGAGAAATCTGGCGTCATCATCTTCAACGATTTTGCGTTGCAGCGTCAGCGTTTGGACATACGCATCATCAACATAAGCCGCCTCGTCCTCGCGTCTCGCCAGCAATATCCCGGTTTCCTCAAACGCCTCGCGTATCGCGGCGATACGCGGCGCGCGCTGTTCCTCGGCAATCGCGTCAAAGCCGCTCACCCTTGCCGCCCATGCGGGATCGTAATCGCCCCTGGCGATGCGCCCGCCCGGGAACACCAGCGCGCCGCCGGCAAAGGCGATATTGGCGTGGCGCTCAATCATCAGCACTTCAAAAGCTGGCTGATCGCGCAACAACAATATGGTCGCCGCCGGAATGGTCTGGTTAGTCACCGAACAAGTCCTTTCGCTCCGTCGCGCCCGGATAAGCCATCTGCGCCTTTAAAAGCATGACCGCCGCCAACGCGCCGGCGCCGGTGGCCAAAGCAGAGACTGGCCATAAAAACCAGCTCAGGGAAAACGACAGCAGCGTCATGACGGCGGAAAAAAACATCGATGCGCCAGCAAGATAACCAAGCGGCGCCCAGCGTCTGCCGAGCGCTAACGCAATCGCTGCCGCCGCAAAAGCGCCCGCCAACCAGCCGACGCTAAGCAGCAGGTAATAAGACAGTGATGCTGTTTTTTCGCCCAATAACGCCGCGCCGGCGCCTTCAACAAATTTCGCCGTAGTCAGCCCGATAATGACCGCAACGATGATGGAAAGGAGCGAGCGAAGCATTTCTTATCGCCTCAATGCGCCGTTGTATCAGCAACTGAAAGCTGGTCGATGGTCTCGATGATTTTTTCGGTTTGCGAATGATGTAGCGCATGGCCGGTATCGGCAAACAGCGTCAGCGTCGCACCGTCGATTTGCGTTACAAGTGTTTTCGAATGGATTTCAGGGCTGACGGTTGTGTCGCTGGTCCCGGTCATAATCGCCACCGGCAATTGCAACGCGCCATAGCGGTCTTGTTGGCGGATGATTTCCCGCTTGAGATGGGCGATATCGGCGGCGTTGCTTTTAAAGTCGCCGGGCCGAAACAGCAGCGCCAGGCCGGAGCGCTGATAATAGTTCTCCGGCGCCGCATCCGGCAGGAATGTCTCCTCAATACCGTCTTCGGCGGCAAGCTGGCCATAAATCGGAATAATCAGCCGGCGTAACGCGAAACCGACCACCGGAATTTGCGAGGCGCTATTATACCAGGCAATGCCGCCCGGCCATTGATGGCTCACCGGCGCCAGCAAAACCAAACCCGTCATTTCTTCCTGGTACTGAAGAGCGTAATTCAATGCCACCGCGCCGCCAAGGCTCTGTCCGACAATCAACGGATTTTTGAGGCCGTAGGATTTAACGACGCCGTGAATAAAGCGCGCCTGCACATCCAGCGCATAACCGTCCTTCGGGCGTCCGGAATAGCCGCGTCCGGGCCTGTCGACCATCACCACAAACCGGTCGCGCGACAACGGCCCGCCGAGCGACATCTTCATATCGAGCAAATTCGCGCTCGCGCCATGAATGAGCACTACCGGCGGCTTGTCTGCGTCGCGCGGGCCTGCGGTAAATGCGTGGATGCGCTCGCCCTCGACGTCGATCCACTCACCAACCATCGGCGCTTTGTGTTCTGCATTCCAGGTCGCACAGCCGGAGACCCCGGCAACTGCTAGCAACAGAACGACGAAAACGAAAAGAGGTGTCACATGCATAATCTGTCCATTATTGTTTGCCGCCGCCGGCCATAACGATTTCATAAAAGTCGTCCGCCTTCAGGCTGGCGCCGCCGACCAGGGCGCCGTTGACATTGTCGATGGCGAGGATTTCCGCTGCATTGCCCGGCTTGACCGAACCGCCATAGACAATACGCACATCGTTGCGGGTCTTCTCTCTGATAAATCCGTGCATCTCGGCGATGTCCGCCAGCGTTGGCGTCAATCCTGTGCCGATCGCCCAGACCGGCTCATAGGCAATGACAAAGTCTGCGCTGGTCTCGGGCAAGGACCGTTCCAGATGTGCGCCGACAATATCGAGCGCTTTACCGGCTTTGCGTTCGGCTTCGCTCTCGCCAACGCAGATAATTGGCGCCAGCCCCGCGCGTAAGACCGCCTCGGCTTTACTGCGGACGTCAGCGTCACTCTCATTGTGGTCTGCACGTCGTTCGGAATGGCCAACAATCACATAGGCGGCGCCAGCGTCGGCAAACATCTCCGCGCTGATATCACCAGTATGTGCCCCGCTCGGCTCGGCGTGGCAGTCCTGGCCGCCGAAATGGATGGCTGTAGTGGAAAAGTCCTTTGCCAAAGCCGCCACCAGCGTCGCCGGCGGACAGATCAAGACGTCGCAATCCGCCGGCGCTGAGGCCTTCATCTTGTCTGCCAGCGCCGCGACCTCGCGCCTGGACCCGGCGAGGCCATGCATTTTCCAGTTTCCGGCAATCAAAGCCCGCATTAAAGCCTCCAGAATTGAACGCCCGGGTTAGGCGATGGTTTGAAGCCTGTCCAGAGCATCCCGTTGAAACCGGCGCTTCTAATCCCATCTTGTGGCCATTGCCGCTTGTCCCCAAACGAGGGCGCGCCAAGACCACGTTGACAATCGTGGGATCGCAGAACGTGGCCTGGTTTTTTGTTTACCGCGCATTTTTTCGCAAGTGAGGCGTTTTTTAAGCGCCGAACGGTTCCTACTTTTGCGAATGCGCTCTAGGTTACGCGCCGATTTGAACGGCGGCGCGACAAGGCCGCAAAAAGTGAGGCGAATATGCTTAGTCAGGTGCGCAATATGCTGAAAGGCGCAGGGGCGTGGGTTGTGGTGATATTGCTGATCCTGGCCTTCGCGCTTTGGGGCGTGCCGGATATGGGGCAGCTTTCGGGAACCGCTGCGGTTAGTGTCGGCGGCCAGAGCTTTTCACAACAATATGTGCAAAGTGAGTTCAACCGCGCCATTCAGTCCCAGCGCAATGAATCCGGCGGCTCCTATACGCGTGAAGACGCCCTTGCTTCAGGCCTCAACGACCAGATCGTCACCGCCATCACCACCACCTCGGCGCTCGATCAGTTCGCCGACAAAATGCAGCTGTCCATGCCGCGCGCACTGGTGCGGGACTTTCTGCAGGAAAATGAGAATTTTCAAAATCCGGCGACCGGCAAATTCGATCCGGCGACCCTGCAGAGCATTCTTCAACAAAACAACCTAACGGTTAGCGACTTTGAACGCCGTGTCGGCGAAGATTTAAAGCGCAACCAACTCATCAACGCGCTCGTCGCGCGCGCGCCTGCGCCTGACCCGTTTGTTGAAGCGATGTTGCTGCGCGACACTGAGCGCCGCGATATTGGGTATCTGATTGTCACCGACGAAATGTCCGGCAAAGCCGCTGAGCCAATGCCAGCGGATCTGGAAACCTATTATCAGGAAAATCCGGCCGCTTTTACTGCCCCGGAATATCGCAGCTTCGATGTTCTGGTGTTGAAGAACGAAGATTTCCGTGAAACCCTCAAAGCACCGGAAGAAGAAATCAGGCGGCTTTACGATCTCAACAAAGAGCGCCTTTACGACAAGCCGGAAAGGCGCACGGTCTATCAGATTACTTACAAAACCGAAGCAGAGGCCTTGGCCGCAAGCGCAGCGCTGCGCCAGGGTAAGCCGTTTGAAAACATCGCCAGCCAACGCGGGCTAGATCTGGCTGCGGTGACGTTCACCGATGCGCAAAAGCGCGATATTCTCGACCCGGCTGTTGCCGATGCGGCTTTTGGCGCAGAGCTGGAAGCCGGCGCCATAACCGATCCGGTGCGCAGTTCCTTCGGCTGGACTGTGGTGCAAATAGCCAACATCACCCCGCCCGAGACCACGACATTTGAAGACGTCCGCGCGGATATTGAAGCGCAATATCTCGATCAGGATACAAGACGCGCGCTGTTGCGCGCCGTCGATACGATTGAGGAAGTGCGCGACAGCGGCGCGGGTCTGCTCGCCGCCGCCGAGGAGGCCGGTTTCGAAGTGCAAACCATCGGCCCGATTGACCGCTATAGCTTTACCCCCGGCGGCGCAATTATCGACAAGGTTCCTGGCGAAGCGTTGTCGGAAGTTTTCGCGCTGGATGAGGGCGAAGAATCCGAAGCGCTCGACCTTGCCGCCCGCGACGGGTATTTTTTCGTTGCCTTGCGGGAAATAAAACCGCCGGCAATCAAACCCTTTGCTGACGTGCAAAATGATATCGACCAGCGCTGGCGCAAGCAGGAACGTCTGCAACGCATTTCCGACACGGTGCGCGGCATTCGCGAGGCTGTCTCTGGCGGCCAGAGCCTAGATGAGGCGGCCAGTCAGTTTGACCGCACGCCGACGCAATTGTTGATCGACCGGCGGTTTGAAAATGAAGCGATCTCTTCAGCCTTCAACCAACAGATTTTCACCGCGACCAAGGGCGATCTGGTCTCCGGCCCGGCGGCTTTGGGCGAAGCGCAAATCATCGCCGAAATCCGTCAGATTGGCTATTCGCCAAACCAGGTCCCGCCAGAGCAGGTCAATGCGTTTGAACAATATCTGGGTTATCAACTTGATCAGGAACTGGTCGATGCATTCATTGTCGCTGTGCGTGACGATTTTGATGTAAAAATCAATCAGACGCGGCTCGATGCGATTTTCAGTGACGGCCAGTGAAGCTGACGCCGCAATTTCCGGAATTTGAAAACAACTACCGGGAACGCCGCGCCCAACTTGTCCAGCGCCGTCTGGTGAGTGATCTCGAAACGCCGGTATCGGCGTTTTTGAAGCTTGCCGGCTCGCGCAGCAATGCCATCCTGCTGGAATCAGTGGAAGGCGGCGAACAGCTCGGGCGTTATTCCATCATCGGCTTCAAGCCGGATATTATATGGCGTAGTTTTGGCGGTCGCTCACAGATCAACCGCAATGCCGCGAGCGATGCATCCGTGTTTGTCGACGAGGAAGGCGCGCCGTTGGTGAATTTGAAGCGCCTGTTCGCTGAATCCGAGATTGAGCCGCCGCCCGGACTGTCGTCCCCTAGCCTGCCGCCGATGGCCGCTGGCGTCTTCGGTTACCTCGGCTACGATATGGTGCGCCAGATGGAACATCTGGGCCCGCGCCCCGCTGGCGGTCTTGACGCACCCGACGCGATTTTCATGCGCCCGACGCTGGTTGCGGTGTTTGACAATGTTTGCCAGGAAATCTCGCTATTCGCGCCGGTGCGCCCGGAGCCAGGCGTTTCGGCGCGGGCAGCCTACGCCAGAGCCGGCGAGCGGCTGGCCGACGCCGCCGAGAACCTCACGGCGCCGTTGGCGCTTGCGGCCGCCGACCGGCCGGCCGCTCATCAAAACATCGACATTACATCGGATACGGATGAAACCACATTTCGAAATATGGTCGCGCGCGCCAAAGACTATATCACCGCCGGCGATATCTTTCAGGTGGTGTTGAGCCAGCGCTTCTCGGCAGAGTTCACCGCGTCACCGTTTGAACTTTACCGGGCGCTGCGCCGGTCGAACCCGTCGCCGTTTCTATTTTATCTGAAGTTCGATGATTTCGCGCTAGTCGGCTCCAGCCCGGAAATTCTGGTTCGCGTCCGCGACAGCGAAGTGACGATCCGCCCGATTGCCGGCACCCGGCCGCGAGGGGCGACGCCGGCGCAGGACAAAGCGCTGGAAGCTGAATTGCTCGCCGACCCCAAAGAGCGGGCCGAGCATTTGATGCTCTTGGACCTTGGCCGCAACGATGTCGGCCGGTCGGCGAAAATCGGTTCGGTGCGAGTCACAGAGAGCTTTAACATCGAACGCTATAGCCACGTCATGCATATCGTCTCCAATGTGATTGGTGATTTGCGCGAGGATGTGCATCCGGTGGATGCGGTCGCCGCCGGCTTTCCCGCCGGCACAGTGACCGGCGCGCCAAAAATCCGCGCCATGGAAATCATCGATGAGCTGGAAAGCGCCGCACGCGGCGTTTATGGCGGAGCGATCGGGTATTTTTCGGCCGATGGCAATGTCGATACCTGCATTGCGCTTAGAACTGCTATCGTCAAAGACGGGCGCATGTATGTCCAGGCCGGCGCCGGGATTGTCGCTGATTCCGATCCGGAAATGGAACAGCGCGAATGTGAGAACAAAGCGCAGGCCCTGTTCTTTGCAGCAAAAGCGGCGCTTGAGCGCAATGGGAATTAAGACGGCGCATCACTTTGTTTGCGACGAGGCGACCAATATGTGCGACGAAGCCGCAAACAGAGCCTCTCAACTAGACTATGAGGTAGGGTCATGTGCGGGCCAAAATGGCTTGCGCGGCTTAGACGGACACAAAAATATAGGGGACACGCTTTGACCAACAATTTGAAAACCTGGCTCGCCGCGACGAGCGCGCTTGTGATGTTCGCCAATCCGCTTGTTTATGCACAAGACACAGCGCAAGCGACACAGCAAGCAGCAGAGCAAACAGAAGACCAAAAGCTCGAGGCCTTCTTTGCAGAAATCTTCCAGCGTAACATTGCCAATTCGCCACTGTTTCAGGCCCAGCTCGGCATGAAGACCGAGCGCTACGGCGAATGGGATGACTTTTCCGACACGGAAGCTATTCGTCAGCACGAAGAAACCAAACAAGACCTTGTGCGCCTTCGCGCGAACATCAACCGTGAAAAGCTCTCCGAAGCGTCACAAGTCAGCTACCGAATCTTTGAGTTTCTTCAGGAGCGCGCCATCGCCGGGCATCGATACCGTTTTCATGGCTATGCTTTTTCCACCATGAACAATCCGATGACCTTCCCGGTCACGTTCATGCAGAACATTCACCGCGTCGATAATGTCTCCGATGCAGAGGCGTATATCTCGCGCCTTAACGGCCTTAAAGTCGCTGGCGAGCAATTGAGTGAAGGAATCGATATGGCCGCAGAGCGCGGCGTGGTTCCAACATCTTTCTCATTCGATCCGGTCATCAAGGATGCGCTAAACGTCATAACCGGCGCGCCATTCGACGATAGTGATGAAGACAGCGCGATCCTGGCTGACTTTCGCGGCAAGGTTGATGCGTTGGAGATTGACGCTTCAGAAAAACAGCGATTGATAGATGAGGCTGTCGCCGCGCTTGCAGGCCCTTTCCAGCAAACCGTGAAGACGTTCATCGCCAAAGTTGAATCCCTACGCGATCAATCTAAAGGCGCTAACGGCGTGTGGGCTTTGCCAGACGGCAAGGCGTTTTATGAAAACCAGATGAGCTTCTGGACGACCGAAAAAGACCTGACGGCGAAAGAAATTCATAAAACCGGCCTTAAAGACGTCAAACGCATTCGCGGCGAAATGAAAGCGATCATGGCGACGGTCGGCTTCGGGGATTCGTTGCAGGAATTTTTCACGTTTCTGCGAACCGATCCGTCTAATTTCTTTCCCAATACGCCGGAAGGAAAACAAGCCTATCTTGATCAGTCCAAGGCTTATATCGATGCGATCTACGCCGACGTGGATAAATATTTCAACGTCCTGCCAAAAGCGCCACTGGAAGTGAAGGCGGTTGAAGAATGGCGCGAGGAAACGGCGCCCATCGCATTTTATAACCGCCCGACGCCGGACGGTTCGCGCCCGGGGATATACTACGTCAATCTCAAAGATATGACGACAAAGCAAAAACACGAAATGGAAACCGTCGCCTATCATGAGGGCGCGCCGGGGCACCATTTCCAGATTGCCATTCAACAGGAATTGACCGGCGTGCCGATGTTCCAGAAATTTGCATTCTTTGGCGCCTATACAGAAGGATGGGGTCTTTACGCCGAGCGCCTCGCCAAGGAACAGGGCCGGTTTACCGATCCGATGCAGGATTTCGGACGGCTGCAAAACGAAATGTTGCGCGCCGCCCGTCTGGTGGTTGATACCGGCATTCACTCGAAAAAGTGGTCGCGCGAGAAAGCCATCAAATTTATGCTAGACAACAACCCGATGACCGAAGAAGACGCAACCAAGGAAATCGAGCGTTATATTGATCTGCCGGGCCAGGCGCTGTCCTATAAGATCGGCATGATCAAGATTTTGGAACTGCGCGACAAAGCCAAAACCGAACTTGGCGATGATTTTGACATTCGCGACTTCCATGATGTCGTCTTGAAAAGCGGCGCCGTCGCGCTTCCGATCCTGGAAGAACTCATCGACGCTTACATCGCGGAGCAAAAAGCTGAAGCGGCGTAACCGGTGCGCCTTATGACTTTGGGCGCAGCAACATGCTGCGCCCTATTTTATGCGCGATTTTGACGATGGCTTCGCGATTACAGGCGCAATGCCGGCGCCTTGATTGCTAGCGCCTGATATTTTTCCCACCGCCTGATTTCCGCCAGCGCCGTCACTGGCGCCAGTTCAAAGCCGCGTTCCGGGGCGGAGGTGAGCCATGGGCCCAGCACTTCAAGGGTTTCCTTGCGCGGATGGGCGATGGCGACGGCGTATCCGGTCTGTCTTGCGATCCTCTCAACCAGGCGAAGCTGCTTTATGATGGCGATTTTGTCGCCGGCCTCGGCGTCCAGAAACACATCGCGCGCGAACACATCAACGCCGAGCCGCGCGGCGGCGCTGCGCACTTTTGTGTCGCCGGTTGTGACGCTGTCCAGAAAAAACACGCCCTCTTGTTTAAGGTGGGCAAGCACGGTTTTCATCGCCGCTTCGTCTGCGGTCAGCTTTGAGCCCATATGGTTGTTCACCGCGACATAGCCGTCAAACCGCTCAAGGTTCCACATCAGCGTATCGACAAACGCAACCCCCGTCATCTTTGTTGTCAGCGCCGCCGGTCCAGGGTCAGCCGCGCCCTCCGGCTCCATCGGCAAATGCAACATCACCGTGCGGCCCGCCTTACGTGCGGCCGCCGCCAACACGTCGACATCGTTCGCATACGGCAAAAATGACAATGTCAACGGGCCCGGAAGCGCAACGGTGTTTTCATAGGCGCGCTTATCAATCCCCATATCGTCAAAGATGATGATGATTTTCGGCTTCTCGCCGGTGGGAGGATTCGGCGTCATTGGCGGCGCCGCCAAACGCTCAAGACCATGAGTGGTAATATCAGCGCTCGCCAGAACCTGGCGGACAATTTTGGCGCGCGCGTGATAGGCCATATCAAACAGCCGGTCGTCGCGCAGCGGTGCATTGAGGGCGGAAATTTTTGCCGCGTTCGCCACCGCGCCAAGCTCGCTGACATAAGAGGAAATTGCGCCAATCAAGACGCCGGTAAGGGCGATGGCGACAGAAGCCACGACCCCTGCATTGGGCCGGCGGAGCCGGATTATGGCCGGCTTGCGCGCCTCGAAATTATGTCCTCGCCTGTATTTCAAACTATCATACGTCCGCCGGCATGGGTTCAACGCATATCCGCCGTCCCGCCATACGCTGCGGGACCGCTTGCGCCCTCGCGCTGCGGCGTTAAACCTGCCAATCTTCTACATTCGCTGATTCTCGGGATTTCAATGATTTTGCTGATCGATAATTATGACAGCTTCACCCACAACCTCGTTCATCTGGTTGGAGCGAGCGGTGAAGAGGTGGCGATCAAGCGCAATGATGTGATCAGCGCTGAGGCGGCGGTCGGCTCTGACGCCAGGGCCATCGTCATCTCACCGGGGCCGCGCACGCCAAATGAAGCGGGCATATGCCTTGATCTCATCGCTGCCGCAGCGGCGGCGCGCAAACCGGTGTTCGGCGTTTGCCTCGGCATGCAGGCCATCGTCCAGCATTTCGGCGGGCGCATCGTCCGGGCTGAACATTTGATGCATGGCAAGACATGCAACATCCTCCATGACGACGGCGAATTGTTCGAAGGCCTGGCCTCGCCTTTCATCGCGACGCGCTATCATTCGCTGGTCGCTGAACGCGCCAGACTGCCGTCAGACCTTATTGCCGCGGCGTCTGCTGAAGACGATAATGAGCTAATGGCGGTGGTGCATAAGGATTTACCGATCGTCGGGGTACAGTTTCATCCCGAAAGCATCGCTTCTGACTATGGCACGGAGATTTTCGCCAACTTCATGAAGATGGCGACGCGATGAGCGGGTTTACGCCATTTTTGAGTCTGGCGGTTTCCGGCGCGCCGCTCGCCCCGGATGAAATGCGTGCCGCCATGGACGCGATTTTGTCCGGCGCGGCAAGCGATATCGAAATTGCCGGCTTCCTCACCGCTCTGCGCGCGCGCGGCGAGACGGTTGCGGAAATCACCGCTGCGGCGGAAGCAATGCGGGCGATGGCCGTGCGGGTCGATGCGCCGGCGGACGCCATCGACACTTGCGGCACTGGCGGCGATGGCGCCGGGACTTACAATATCTCAACCGCAACCGCGTTGATTGTCGCCGGCTGCGGCGTGCCGGTCGCCAAGCATGGCAACAAGGCGGCGTCTTCGAAATCCGGCTCGTCGGAAGTGCTGGCCGCCCTCGGCGTCAAGCTGGAGATTGGGCCGGACTTGATTTCCCGCTGCATCCATGAAGCCAAGGTGGGGTTCATGTTCGCGCCTCTGCACCACAAGGCAGTAGGCCATGCCGCTGCGGCGCGCAAAGGTCTGGGCGTGCGCACGATGTTTAATGTTCTCGGCCCGCTCTCAAACCCCGCCGGCGCCAAGCGCCAGTTGATGGGCGTGTTTGCCCGCGACCTCATTCTCCCCATAGCGCAAACCCTGCCCCGGCTTGGCGTTGAGGCCGCCTGGGTGGTGCATGGCGCGGACGGTCTTGATGAATTGACTACCACTGGGCCGACTTATGTGGCGGCGTTGCGTGAGGGCGTGGTCGAGGAATTTGAAGTGACGCCGGAACAGGCGGGACTGAAGCGCGCAACAATCAAAGATTTAAAAGGCGGCGACCCGGAAGAGAACGCCGCCGCGCTTACCCGCCTGCTTGATGGCGCGGCCGGCGCCTATCGCGACATCGCCGTCCTCAACGCCGCTGCGGCGTTAACTATCGCCGACAAAGCGCAGAATCTAAAGGAAGCGGCAAGGCTGGCAGAACGCGCGATTGACGATGGCGCCGCTAAGGCCGCGCTTGCAAAGCTTGTCGCACTTTCAAACGGGCCGGCATGAGTATTCTTGACGACATCATCGTCTATAAGCGTGAGGAGGTCGCCGCCGCAAAAGCCAATGCGCCGATTGGCGCGCTGGAGACGCTTGCGAAACAGACCCGGCCGCGCGGGTTTCGCAATGCGCTCATTAAAAAGGCCGCTGACGGATTCGCGCTGATTGCGGAGATTAAAAAGGCCAGCCCGTCCAAAGGACTGATTAGGCGGGATTTCAATCCCGCCGACCACGCGCGCGCATACGCCGCCGGCGGCGCGGCCTGCCTTTCCGTCTTAACCGACGGTCCAAGCTTTCAAGGCTCGCCAGACTTTCTCAAAGCCGCGCGCGCTGCCTGTTCCTTGCCGGTCCTGCGCAAGGATTTCATCATCGACCCCTATCAAATTATCGAATCACGGGCCTGGGGCGCGGACTGTATCCTCCTGATTATGGCCTGTCTGTCAGACCTACAGGCCTGCGAGCTGTATAAGGCCGCGGGCGAATCAGGGCTCGATACGCTGGTCGAGGTTCATAATCGCGCCGAGATGGACCGATCCATTAACCTTAATGCGAACTTAATCGGCATAAATAACCGAAGCCTAAATACATTTAAGACTTCACTTCAGGTAACCTCTGAGCTGTGTGCTACTGCGCCGCGCAGCGCTGTCCTGGTCAGCGAGAGCGGCATCGCCGCACACCAAGACCTCGTCACACTTCGCGGCTATGGCGCGAAGGCGTTCCTGGTCGGCGAGAGCCTGATGCGCCAAGCCGATGTTGAAGCCGCAACCCGGACGCTGCTAATGCCCCCTGCTGTCGTCTAAACCGGGACCGCGCCCACGCCCGGGCCTTAACCCTGTTGACGCGCAATTAGAACATGCATAGAACATCGTTGTTGTTTTGTTCTTCTGTCGTTTCGGCGGTGGAAACAGCCTTTGGTTGAGGGCCAGCAATAACAACGGGCCAAAAACAATGGCCAAGGCGCGACTACTCTGTCGAGGAGAGATGATGCTTACGAAGAAACAACATGAGCTGCTGATATACATCAATGACCGGATTGTTGAGACCGGGGTGTCGCCGTCCTTTGACGAGATGAAGGACGCGCTCGGGCTGCGGTCAAAATCCGGCATCCACCGGCTAATTACCGCCCTTGAGGAGCGCGAGTTTATTCGCCGCCTACCCAATCGCGCCCGTGCGCTGGAGGTTGTGCGCCTGCCCGACGAGATGGCAGCCGCAAACACGCCGCAGCCGCGCGGATTTTCGCCCTCCGTCGTCGCTGGCAATTTCAAGAGCCGGACCCGCCCTGCGCCCGCTGCAACCGCCAGTCTCGAAGGCATGAGCGAACTGCCGGTGCTTGGCCGTATCGCCGCCGGTACGCCGATAGAAGCCATCCAGCACGAGGTTGACCGCATTCCTGCTCCCGCTGCGCTGATGGGGCCCGGCGAGCACTACATTCTCGAAGTCCAGGGTGAATCGATGATCAATGCCGGCATCCACAATGGCGATCTGGCGATCATCAAACGCTGCGATGACGCCTCCAGTGGCGATGTCGTAGTCGCGCTGGTTGACGAGGAAGAAGCAACCCTGAAACAGCTGCGCAAAAAAGGCGCCTCGGTTGCGCTGGAAGCGGCCAATCCCGCCTATGAAACCCGCATCTACGGCCCGGACCGGGTCTCGGTTCAGGGCAAGCTAGTGGCGCTGATGCGGCGTTATTAAAGCGCCGAGCGATAAACCTGAGCCATGCACTAACATTTCCACTCATCCCCGCGAAAGCGGGGACCCAGAGCCACATCCGGCGCGCATTCTTCTGGATCCCGCTTTCGCGGGGATGAGCGGGAAGTAGGTTTGGACCTGAACCTGAGTAATCACCAGATGCTCTAATTTCCCGTCCACGGGCGACGGCCGGATTGCTCGACTACGGTGGTAATTTTAATCGCGCTGTCGGGCTTTAGCCACACTGCATGCGCGCCGCGCCGCCACACTGAGCGACGGTCAATAAGAACCGCATCGCATCTGCGCCAATCAGCCGAACTAACCGGGAAGAACGCCACCACCAAATCCGCGCGGGCGCAATCTTCGCCGAGCGCGCGGCGGTCCGCTATAAACGCCGCGACTTTCGTGTTGATGGTTAAAACGCAGCCCCGCGCATCACAGGCGCCAATCTCATTCATGGCCAGGGGCCGCGCGCCCTCGCCGTCAAAACCTGCGGCCTCGCCCCAGACCGACGCTGAAAACCGGTCGCGCCTTGTGCTGAAGACAGCCATCCGTTTGCCATCCGGCAAAGTCACGCCGGCGTTCAAGCCCGATGCGGCGACAAAAACCTGCGGCGGCGGCGCCGTCAAAACTATCAACGCGGTGAGCGGGATGGCGGCGATGCCGGCCAGTCGCAATGGCGAGCGCGCCAGACAAAGCCATAAACCGCCAAAGGTCATCACCAGCAAAGCGCCGTGCGGCCATTGCCAAGTCAGCGACACCGCACCGCGCCAGCTGGAGACCTCCGTTGCAATCGCCAACATCGCCTCAACACCCTCTGCCGACACGCGCCAAGCCCAGCCATCAAGCCCAAACGGCGCCAGCATCAACGCCATCATCGCCGCCGGCATCACCCAGAAGCCCATCAGCGGCATCGCCAAAACGTTGGCCGGCAGTGAATAAAGCGCAACCCGGTTGAAATGATAAAGCGCAAAAGGCGCGGTCGCGATTGCAGCGATTGTGTCGGTGAGGCCAAGCGCAATTGCATAGCGCTTGACCCGGGCCAGCACGGAAAAACTGCGATCGCGATCAGCGCGGCGGCCATACCATTCATAACCGGCGACCAAGGCGGTAACCGCGGCAAACGACATTTGAAAGCCCGGGTGAAAGAGCGCCTCCGGCGTCGTCAACAAGATGATAGAGGCGGCGATGGCGAGATTTCGAAGCGATAATGCGCGCCTGCCCACCAATATGGCCGCAAACATAATCGCCGTCGTGATGAACGCGCGCCGCGCTGACCATCCGCCGCCGGACAATATCAGATAGGCAAAACCGGATAATAACGCCGCCGACGCCGCCCATTTTTTTATCGGATAATGCAGCGCCAAAGGCTCAATCGCCGCCAGGCCAAAACGCACTGTGAAAAATATTAGCCCCGTAGCAATCCCCATATGCATCCCGGAAATCGCCAGCATATGCGCCAGTCCCGCATCGCGCAACGCAGCCTTTGAGCGCGGCGTGATGGCATCGCGCTTGCCGGTGACGATAGCGGCGACAATCGCGCCCCCTTCCCCCGGCGCAGCCTTGGTTATTCTATGTAATAAACTGGCGCGAATGGTTTCAATTTGTGTGCGGAGCACATAACCTCGCCCCGTTTCAGCCTTGGCGACAACTTGCGGCGGGCTTACCGCGAAGCCGAGTGCGCCAATTCTTTGAAAATATAGCCGCCGCGAAAAATTGAACGTCCCGAGCGCGGCCGGCGGCGGCGGCGGGCCAAGCCCGGCGCGCAGACGGATGATGTCGCCGGGCGCGGCATTCAATTCCGCGCCACGCCAACTGATGCGCGCCCGCGCCGGCAAATCGTCCTCGACAAGCCCGTCCACGCCATGGAGCGCAACAATCATGCGCCGCATACGCGCGCGATCTTCAATGCTGATCAACTCGCCCGTCACCCATCCGATGCCAAGCTCGCGGTCAAGAACCGGCGCTGCAACTTGCGATGTCCGCCAGTCCGCAGAGGCAAAGCCGAGCGCCATCAAAACCAGTCCGACAAGCACCTTGCTGCTCGGCCCGTGGCGGTTGTGCGCAAAAACTGCAACGCTCAAAGCGCCAAGCATGAGCCCGATAGCGAGCGCTGCATGCGGCTCAGTTTTTAGCCCGAAGTAAACGCCGGCGCCGACGCCAATAGCCACCGGCGCCCAAACCCCGACCGGTTCAAGGCCAGCCCTTGCCCACGCGCCGGCCCGCTCCAGAACAAGATAGGCCAAACGTCGATAAGCGCGCCGCAGCACGCTGGCGCTGAGATCCGGATCGGCAAACTGTTCTACGGCTCTAACTGTCATGAAAAATTGGGCATGAAAAATTGGGCATGGAAAGTTGCGCATGGAAACATAGGCGCCGGTTAGATTGATGTGCTAACAACGCCGCACGGAAGCTTGATTCTTATCATCTCACAGCAATCGGAGCCGGTCTGCAAGCCATGCCGCAAGTCGCCAAACATACGCCGCCCGTCATCACTCGCTTTGCCCCCTCGCCGACCGGCTACTTACATATTGGCGGCGCCCGCACGGCGCTGTTCAACTGGCTTTATGCGCGTGGGCGCGGCGGTAAATTTCTGTTGCGGATCGAAGACACAGACCGCGCGCGCCATACCCAAGCAGCGGTCGAGGCGATTTTGGACGGGCTCGCCTGGCTCGGGATGGACTGGGATGGCGATCTCGTATCGCAGTTTTCGCGTCGCGACCGCCATATAGAAATCGCCAATCAGCTTCTCACTGAGGCAAAGGCCTATCGCTGTTATCTGACGCCAGACGAGCTTGACGCAGCACGCGATAAAGCCCGCGCCGACGGCGTTCGCTTTGAAAGCCCGTGGCGTGAGCGCGACCCCGCAACGGCGCCGGATGGCGCGCGGTTCGCCATCCGCTTTCTGACGCCGCACGATGGCGCCACGACCATCAACGACGCCGTCCAGGGTGATGTCTCATTTCCAAATGCCGCGCTCGACGATCTGATTATTTTGCGCAGCAATGGCGATCCGACCTATAATCTGGCGGTTGTCGTCGATGATCACGATATGGAAGTCACCCATGTCATTCGCGGCGACGACCACCTTAACAACGCCGCGCGCCAGCAACAGATTTACGCCGCACTCGGCTGGCCGGCGCCGGTGTTTGCGCATGTGCCGCTGATCCATGGCGGCGACGGCGCCAAGCTTTCCAAACGCCACGGCGCCCTCGGCGTTGAGGCTTATCGTGATATGGGCTACCTCGCCGACGGACTCGCCAACTACCTCATGCGCCTCGGCTGGTCGCATGGCGACGACGAAATCATCCCGCGTGACAAAGCGCTGGAGTGGTTTGATATTTCCGGCGTCAATAAAGCCCCGGCAAGGCTGGATTACGACAAGCTAAAACACATCAACGCCCATTATGTGGCGGCGCTTGAGGACGCAAAATTTCTCGCTCTGTCGCGGCCGTTTCTTGAAAACTCCGGTATTCATCTTGATGCAGACAATATCGCGCAATTGGAGCGCGCTGCGCCGTTTTTAAAAACCCGCTGCGCAACGCTCGCCGACATCGTCGCCGCTAGCCAATTCCTGTTCCTCGCCCGGCCTTTCACACTTGAAGGCAAAGCGGCAAAGCCGTTACGAAAAGACGGTGTTGTGGAGATTTTAAAAGACATCCACAACATCTTGAGCGAGGACGCCCTATGGGTAACGCCTGAGGCGCTGGAACAGCGGCTGCAAGCCCTTGCGGCGGAAAAAAATACCGGTTTTGGCGCCATAGGCGCGCCATTACGCGCGGCCATTACAGCCGGGCGGCCTTCGCCTTCCATCGGCGAGGTGTTATATAGCCTCGGTCGCGTAGAGTCGCTGGCGCGTATTGGCGATCAAATTCACTGACACTAGTGCTGGAATAGCGGAAATATTGCCGTATAATGCGCTGCAACATAAATGATGCACCGCAAAAATAAGAGGCTGATTTGATGAAAAGCGATCTGAACACGTCCGGAACCATATCCCTCACGCATAATAGTCAGACCGTCGAGTTTCCCGTCTATAAGGCAGTCCACGGACCCGATGTTTTCGACATTCGCAGCCTCTACAAAGAAACCGGCGCTTTTACGTTCGACCCAGGCTTTACCTCGACAGCAAGTTGCGAATCTAAAATCACCTTTATCGACGGTGATGAAGGCATTTTGCTCTATCGCGGCTACCCTATCGATCAACTTGCGGAAAACTCCGATTTTATCGAGACCGCCTATCTGTTGTTGAATGGCGAATTGCCCAACCCGGAAAAGCTCAAATGGTTTGAAAATTCGATCACCATGCACACCATGGTGCATGAGCAGCTGAAGAACTTCTATAACGGCTTTCGGCGCGATGCGCATCCGATGGCGATTATGGTTGGCGTGGTTGGCGCCTTGTCGGCGTTTTATCACGACTCCACCGACATCACCGATCCGAAGCAACGCCTGGTCGCCAGCCATCGGATGATCGCGAAAATGCCGACGATTGCGGCGATGGCGTATAAATATTCAATCGGTCAGTCTTTCGTCTTCCCGCGCAATGATCTCGACTACACGTCGAACTTTATGCGCATGTGTTTTGCAGTTTCCAGCGACGATTATGAGTGCAATCCGATCCTATGCGATGCGCTCGACAAGATTTTCATTTTACATATGGACCATGAGCAGAACGCCTCGACCTCAACGGTGCGGCTGGCGGGCTCGTCCGGCGCCAACCCGTTTGCGTGCATCGCCGCCGGCATCGCTTCGCTATGGGGCCCAGCCCATGGCGGCGCCAATGAGGCGGCGTTGAACATGCTGGAGGAAATCGGTTCGGTCGACCGCATTCCGGAGTTCATCGCCCGCGCCAAAGACAAGGACGACCCGTTCCGGCTGATGGGCTTTGGCCACCGGGTCTATAAAAACTACGATCCGCGCGCCAAAGTCATGCGTAAAGCTTGCCATGAAGTGCTGGACGCGCTCGGCATTCGCGATGAGCCGTTATTGCAGGTGGCGATGGAACTGGAGCGCATTGCGCTTGAGGATGAATATTTCGTTGCGAAAAAGCTTTATCCGAATATCGACTTTTATTCCGGCATCACGCTGCGCGCGCTCGGCTTTCCGACCGATATGTTCACGGTTCTATTCGCGCTTGCACGCACCGTCGGCTGGATCGCGCAATGGTCGGAGATGGTTGTCGATCCGAACCAAAAAATCGGCCGCCCTCGCCAGATATATACCGGCGCGCCGCAACGCGATTATACGCAGATGGAAAAGCGACCGTCACAATAACGCCTAGAGCGCCGGGCGAGAAAGTGGAAGCGCCCGGCACTCTACTGCTTCAACCGCACCCGCACCGACTTCGCATGGCTCGGCAACCCCTCTGCGTCGGCGAGGCGCGCCGCAGCGGGGCCGATTTTGGCAAGCGCTGCTTCATCGCAGCCGATGATTGAGCTGCGCTTCATAAAATCCATGACCGACAGGCCGGAGGCGTAACGTGCGGCGCGCGCTGTCGGCAGAACGTGGTCCGGCCCGGCGACGTAATCGCCGACCGCTTCCGGCGTCAAACGGCCAAGGAAGATGGCGCCGGCGTGACGCACTTTCGCGAGCAGGGCTTCGGGCTCATCAACCGCCAGCTCCAGATGTTCCGGTGCGATGCGGTCAACCAACGCCGGCGCGTCTTCCAACGACGCCACAGTGATGATTGCGGAATTGTTGCGCCACGCGGCGTCAGCGATCGTCTTGCGCGCGCTTGCCGCTAATTGCTCGTCCACCGCCGCGCTGACCTTGTCGGCAAAGCCTCCATCATCCGTAATCAGAATACTCTGCGACGACGGGTCATGCTCGGCCTGCGACAGCAAATCCGCGGCAATCCATTCGGGGTTGTTTTTGCCATCCGCGACAACGAGAATCTCCGACGGACCGGCGATGCTGTCGATGCCGACATGGCCGAACACCTGACGCTTGGCTTCTGCGACATAGGCGTTGCCCGGCCCGACAATAGCATCGACCGGCGCAATGGGCCCCGCGCCAAACGCCAGCGCGGCAATGCCTTGCGCGCCGCCGATACGGTAGATTTCATCAATACCGGCGCGTTTGGCAGCCGCCAGCACCAACGGGTTCATCTGGCCTTTGGGCGCCGGTGTTGCCATAGCGAGGCGTCCGACGCCCGCAACCTTCGCCGGGATCGCGTTCATCAATACGCTCGACGGATAAGCCGCCCGCCCGCCCGGTGCATAAAGCCCCGCTGCATCGACTGAGGTCCAGCGCCAGCCGAGCGTCACGCCCATATCATCGGTATAGCGCTCATCGCGCGGCATTTGACGTTGGTGATAGGAACGAATGCGCGCGGCGGCGAAATCCAGCGCCGTCAAATCGTCCGGCTCGCAAGCCGCCTCGGCGCGATCAATCTCGTCAGCGCTGACTTTGATGTTGTCATCGGTGAGTTCAAACCCGTCAAACTTCTGGGTGTAAGTTTTGACAGCCGCGAGCCCGTCGGCGCGCACCGCCTTGATAATATCGCGCACCACTTCCGCAACGTCTGCACCGCCTTCGCGTTCCTGCATGACGAAGGCGTCGAAGGCTTGTTTGAAGCCTTCATCATGGGCATTGAGTCTTTTGATCATAGTAACTCACCGTCATCGCGTGCGCGGCGCAACACGTAGTGTTGCGTTGCAGACACGCGATCTTCTTACCCTTCTACAAATTGATACCGGTCCCGGCCCAGCATTGCATCATCAAAGATGCTGCAATGCATCCGGGATGACGGGAAATCTACACTTTATGCTTCGGTTTCGCCCGTGTGCGCCAGGGCTCGGATATGTCCGACATATAGGCGTTGATGCTCTCCACCTCCAGGCGCACCGCGCCGCCGCCGGCAAAGTCCAGCATAATCGCGCCGGCGCCGTCTTCGCCCGTCTCAAACCGGATCGCCAACAGCTCCACCACCGCGTCCTTGGCGCCCGCGCGCAAATTTTGATATTTCACCGCTGCAACATCATCAAAATGAACCCCGGCGCGGACCCGCGCGAAAGGACCACCGCGGCGCCCGCCGACGCATTCCCAGGCAAACCGGTTGGCGACAAATGCAAACCGACGAGTGTCCGGCAGCCAGGCAAAATCGCCGAGCTTGGCGACCGCGTCCTGCAATACCGTGGAAATCACATCTAGATCCGACGCGTCGCCCGCCATCAAGCCTAAGGGCGCATAGTCTTTAAGGGAGGTCGCCAAGGGAGCCCTTTCTAATCTTTCACGCGCTCAATCAGCGCGCCGCAATTTTGCAGCTTTTCTTCCAGCCGTTCAAAGCCGCGGTCAAGATGATAGACCCGATTGACCATGGTCTGGCCTTCGGCGGCAAGGCCTGCAATCACCAGCGACATCGAGGCGCGCAGATCGGTCGCCATCACTGGCGCACCTTTGAGGCGGGCGACGCCGCGCACGGTCGCGTTTTGTCCGTCAACGGAGATTTTAGCGCCCATTCGCGACAATTCCGGCGCGTGCATGAAGCGGTTTTCAAAAATCGTTTCCTTGATCGACGCCGCCCCCTCCGCCGTCGCCATCAGCGCCATAAACTGTGCCTGAAGATCGGTGGGAAAGCCGGGATAGGGCTGGGTGACAATATCCACCGCCTTGCAGCGCGCCTCGGTCTTCTTGATACGCAAACCCTTATCGGTGTCGTCAATGATAAGCCCGGCTTCTTTCAGCGCCGCCAGCGCGGTTCCAAGCAGCTCACCATCCGTTCCGGTCAGCGTCAGCTCGCCGCCGGTCGCGCCCACCGCCATGGCATAAGCGCCGGTCTCAATCCGGTCCGGCAACACCCGGTGTTCGGCGCCATGAAGACGGCGGGCGCCCTCGATGCGGATGGTCGAGCGCCCGGCGCCTTCGATCTTCGCGCCCATGGCGGCAAGACAAGCGGCAAGATCGGCGATCTCCGGCTCGCGGGCGGCGTTTTCAATCACCGTCACGCCCTTGGCCAGCACTGCCGCCAGCATGGTGTGCTCAGTGGCGCCAACCGATACGAATGGCAGGGTGATGTCGGCGCCTTTCAGCCCATCCGGCGCTTCGGCGATGACATAGCCTTCATCAAGCTCAATTTGCGCGCCCATCGCCGTCAGCGCTTTCAGATGCAGATCGACCGGCCGGGCGCCAATAGCGCAGCCGCCGGGCAGAGAGACCTTCGCCTTACCCTCTCGTGCAAGCAAAGGTCCCAACACATTGAAACTCGCGCGCATTTTACGCACCAGATCATATGGCGCCTCGGTTGAGACGATGTCTTTGGCGTGCAGCGTCAGCGTTCCATCGGTGAAGTCGATCAGCGCCCCGTGCTGGGTCAGAAGCCGCGCCAGCATATCGACATCAGCCAGATGCGGGACGTTGGTCAGCGTCAGCTTCTCATCGGTCAACAGCGCCGCCGCCATCACCTTAAGCGCGGAGTTCTTCGCACCGCTGATCGCAACCTCGCCGTAAAGCGGTCGTCCGCCAATGATCGCCAGCTTGTCCATGGATTACTCTTTCTTGTCTTGCGTCTGCTTTGCCGCTTTGCGCCGGCGCAGGTTCTCGCGCAACGCTTCGGCGAGGCGGTCCTCGCGCTCACCGCCTGGCTTAGCCGCCGGCTTGGTCTTTTTCGCGGCGGCTGCGGGGCGAGCTTGTGATTGTTCGTCTTCAGGCATATCGGTTGGCATGGCGGCGGACCATAGTCCGAGGCGCAGCGCGGTCAAGTTGAGACCCTCATGCTAGAGGATTTGCCAGGAAGGCGCATATGAGCGAACCAACCCCGCTGGGCGGCAACCTATCCGGCGCGCACTCGTTCGAGACCGCTGCGATGCTGACCCGCATCGCGGCTACGAGCGATATTGACGAACTCGGCCACGTCAACAATGCGGTCTACCTCTCCTGGGCGCAGGATATCGCCACCGCCCATTGGCGCCGTCTGGCAAGCCCGGCCCACATACAGAAATATGTCTGGGTCGCGCTGCGCCACGAGATTGACTATCGCGACCAGACTTTCGCCGGCGAGACTGTCGAAATCCGTACCTGGCTCGGCGCCGCGACCGGCCCGCGCTATGAACGCCATGTCGATATCCGAAAACCCGGCGCGGCGCGCCCGGCCGCAAAGGTCCTGACCATCTGGTGCCTGATTGACGCCGACAGCCGCAAACCCCGGCGCGTCGGACCGGAAATTCTCGAGCCGTTCGGGTTTTCGGGCTGACGGCGGGCCGCCCGCTTATTTTGCCGCCCACTGCTTCCCATCCGTCTGCACCCGCGCTATACCGCCGCCACTTTTGGGCGCTCCATTACGCCCCACCCAGACGCTGCCGTAGCTCAGGGGTAGAGCACTCCCTTGGTAAGGGAGAGGCCGAGAGTTCGAATCTCTCCGGCAGCACCATTTTGCCTCGCGGCGCGGAGGTGCGCCTCCGGCGGCCGTTAGGCCCAATCGCCACAGGCCTGCCGCCTCAAATTCCCGGTTTCCGTCATATCTCTACAATGTGATTGGTGAAAACCGCCGATTCAGATATAGGCGATATTGGGGACCGCGCTTTGATCGAATTCTCACAGCAAATGAGGCGAAACCAGTGCCCTCTAACGCTTCCAACCCACACAGCAACCAATCCGGCGCCAACGACCGCCCGGCTGAGCGTTCTGCCGCTGTTGATACACGGACGCTTGCCTTACGGCTTTCCCCACTTTTGAAGGTCTACGGCTCGGACACAAAACGCAGCCTGCTACAGCTGGCCTTTACCATCATCCCGTTCTTTGCGCTGCTCGCCATTATGGCTGTCGCCGCCGCCCAACACATCTATTGGCTGAGCTTGTTGCTGGCGCCAGTGACCGCAGGCCTTCTGGTGCGATTATTTATCTTCCAACATGATTGCGGACACGGGTCTTACTTCCCCTCGCGCACCGCCAACGATGTTCTCGGCCGTTTTATCAGTGTCCTGACTTTCACGCCTTATGACCAATGGAAGCGGTCCCACGCTTATCATCACGCCGCAAGCGGCGATCTGGATCGCCGCGGGCAAGGCGATGTTGCGGTCATGACGACGCGTGAATATGGGGCGGCGCCGCGATTGCGGCGGCTTGGCTATCGGCTTTACCGCAATCCGATCATCATGATTGCATTGGGCGCGCCGGTAAATTTCCTTCTGCTACAGCGCCTGCCCCTCGGCCGCGCCTTTCGCGATGGCCCGTCAATGCGCAGCATCATGGGGCTGAACCTGGCTTTGCTGATCGCCTTCGGGCTGCCGATAGCGATGATTGGCGTCTGGCCGGTGCTCACCGCCTATCTGCCGATGCTGATAATCGCCGCATGGATCGGCGGATGGTTGTTTTACATCCAGCACCAGTTCGAGGGGACTTATTGGGAGCGCGGCGAAAACTGGAATTTTCATCAGGCGGCGATAGAGAGCAGTTCCTATTTCGTGCTTCCACCAGTATTGCGGTGGTTCACTGGCAATATCGGCCTTCATCACATCCACCATCTGTGCAGTAAAATTCCCAATTATCGCCTACAAGTGTGTCTCAAAGATTTCCCGGAATTACGCAATGTCGCGAAACGCATAACATTGCGCGGCAGTTTGAAATGCTGGCGGCTGGCGCTTTGGGATGAAGACCGCCGCCGGTTGATCAGCTTTCGCGAATATAAGGCTCTGTGATAACGCTGCCGGCGCCGAGCATCCGATTGCACCGCCGTATCGAAAGCAGCATGCCTGCTCACACCATCATCTTTTCAATTGGCAGGACTAAAATAGCGCTGGCGCCGAGTTTTTTTAACTCTTCAAGAGTGTCCCAGAAGACGCTTTCGCGGCACACCATGTGAATGGCGACTTTGTCGGGATTGCCCGCAAGATCGAGAACGGTCGGCGCCTCCGCTCCCGGCAGGAACTCCGTAATCGCAGCGACCGCGCTGCGCGGCGCATTCATCATCACATATTTTGCGTCGCGCGATGTCAGAACGCCGTTGATGCGTTTCATCAGCGCGTCAAAGATCGCCTGCTTGGCGGCGGAAAAGTCATTCGCATTCCGGATCAAAAGCGCCTGGCTCTCAAACACCGTCGCCACCGGTTTTAGCCCGTTGGCGTCGAGCGTTGCGCCAGTGGAAACGATATCGCAAACCGCGTCGGCGATTTTTAGCCGCGGCGCAACCTCGACCGAGCCCTTCATCGTCACCACGCAGGCGCTGACGCCATGGCTTTCAAGCCAGGCTTTGGTGAGGCCCGGATAAGATGTGGCAATACGTTTGCCCTCGAGCATGCCGGCGCCGTCAAAGGTCCAGTCCTTCGGCGCAGCCAGCATTAAATTACACCGCGCAAAGCCGAGCGTGCGCACTTCACGCGCCGGCGCATCGCGCGATTGCGCCAGGCCCTCTTCTTGAAAAACATTCTGCCCGACAATGCCGATATCGCAAGCATCGTCGGAAACGAATTCCGGGATATCGTCGTCGCGCAGGAGCAGCACGTCGATCGGCATTTCCTGCACCCGGCCATAAAGCTTGTCCTTGCCGCGCGAAATCGACAGGCCGCTACTTTTTAAAAGCTCGATACTGCCCTCCGACAGGCGCCCAGATTTCTGGATCGCAATCCGCAACCGCTCTTCCATCGTTTATTTTCCCTTGGTCTCGTGCTGCACGCAGCACCGCATGCCGATACTTACACCACTAAATTGCGCCGCTCCTGTCGGTATCACTTTTCCGAGCCTTCCCGCTTAGTTTGCGTCAGTTATCGGGTCTGATATACTGTATTAATACAGTAATACAATACACAAATTCGTGTTCTATAAAATCGCCCGGTAATTTGGACAGGCGGCTAACAAAATGAACCGGGAAACAGGCTGAGAAAGAACCTGAAACGGCCAGTATCGCCATAGGCCAGCATCGCCATAGGCCAGCATCGCCATAGGATTGCAGCCTTCCCGGGGCCGTGTTATCGGCGCAAGCGGTCCAGAACGAGACGATATCCCTGATGCGCCTCCTCGCGGAGGAACCGCGCGACCCGGCCGATGGTGGTTGTCGAGGCGCCGGTTTCTGCGGCGATATCGCGATAAGAATGCCCGCCCGCGTCCAGCATTTTCGCAATCCGCCAGCGCTCCGCAAAAGCCTCCAATTCCGCCGGCGTCGCCAGGTCGCGCAGGAACCGCGCCGCCTCTGCGCCGGTGTTTAATTTGGCAAAAGCGCTAAACAAAGCCTTTTCATCCTTCGCGCGCCTGGCGCTGAAATTTCTGCTTGCCGGTCCGCGCATGTTCAAAACCTCCTTCACTCCGCTGCTGTTCAGATACGCCCGCCGAAATCTATGATTGCGATAAAGTTTAGACAGGCGGCGCCGGCTTTACTGTTTAATGTATTAATACATTAGGCCATCCCAGGCAAGCGGCAAATGAAATATTGTGAGTGCGAATGAATTGTCGTGAGCGCTCAGGATACGCGATCGTGGAGATATCCGGTATTGCTCTTCTATTTTAGCGTATTAATACATGAACACGCACCATGCAAACAAACCGACAAACCATCGTGGTGATTAAAAGAATGACGCCAGTCATCTTATATTTATGTATTAATACGCTAATCCATCTGTGCAAACTGCTACAGCTTGTACTCGACTATAAAAGAATTATTGAAGGAGCGAGAAATCATGAAAATGCAGCGCGAGAAGTGACACCCGCACAACGCGCCGTCGCCCGGCGCCGCTGCAACAATTGCGCAAGCCGCCTTCCAGACTGCGCGATCGCGCCCATAGCGTTCGCGGCGCGGCCCATAACGTCATGGCCTTATAGCTGTTATGATTGAGCGATAACGGGGAGAGAAATCATGAAAATCAGGACCATCATTACCGTCTCTTTGCTGCCCGTGATGGGTCTTTTTGCAGGACCAGGCGCCGCGCAAATCGATGAACAGTTTCAAACCGAACTTGTCAACCCGCAAGCGCCGCGCCTACCGGTTCCTGAAATTGAATTTACCGAACCTGTGCTCAACCAGCCGGCAGCAAATGCACATGTCGGGCGGTTGTGGGTAACGCCTGTTTTGATTCAACACTCTGGCGGCGGAGCCACGTCCGGCGCCGGCGTTACAGGCGCAAGAGTGAGTGTCAGGCCAGCCAATCCCGGTGATGAAAGCGGCAAAACGGACAGAGAAATTCTACAAGAACAGCTCGGCGGGCAACAACTCGGCGCCAGTGCAAGCAGCGCAGCGCAACTCGCGACACAACAAAACAGCGGCGACAATACCCGCATTCAAAGCATCGACGACGCAACTAAGCTTCAGTCGCACGAAGATAGAACCGAGCAGCGTCAGACGGCGCGTCACCGTCACGACCGAACAGGGCAATGCGCTTGGCGTTAAAAACACGCTCTATTTCATCAATCTCAGCTCCGGGAATGCAACAACGGTCCAGATTACCTGCCGCGTGCGTGACCAAAGCATGCTCATTGCCGCCAACATCTCCGTCGCGCCGCTGGATTATGGCGCGTGGGAGCCGCCTTGCGCATGCGAGAAGGATTATAAATTCTGGTGCACGCTCGCCAGCCCCGAGCCGGTCGCAGCGCACGCCATCGCCACACAGACCCCGCAGCGGGCGGAAATCCCTGGAATATATCGACTTCTTTTTAGGCCGATAGCCCCCCGTCTCAGCGCCTAAACCAACCTGCAAGGTCTTCGCGGCCAGGACCCGATTGGATGGGCTGAAGGGCCCCAAGACCCTTGCCCTCAGCCGCTTGCGCGCGGCTTTAGTTTCGTCTATAGACCGCCGCTCATTCAGGAATTTTCAGCCGCCGTGAGGGCCCGACGCCCGCGGCTGCTTTTTGCATTGAGGATGCCCTATCCATGGCCGACGCAGACGTATTTTATTGTGAACCGCGTAAACGCACCGGCACCGGCGGCGCCCGGGCGGTCCGGCGCGATGGCTGGGTTCCTGGCGTTCTTTACGGCGGCGGCGAGGAGCCGACACCGGTCCGGCTGAAGCTCAACGAGATCACCAAAGCCTATCTCAGCGGCCGCTTGCGCCCGCAGCTGGCGATGATCGATGTTCCGGGCCAAGACAAACACCAGCCGGTGATCCCGCGTGATTTTCAGATCCACCCGGTCAAAGGCACGCCTATCCATGTCGACTTCATGCGGGTTGACGACAATACGCGGATCGACGTTGAAATCCCGGTGCGTTTTGTCGGCGAAGAGGAATCGCCCGGCCTGAAACGCGGCGGCGTTCTCAATATTGTGCGCCACACCATTCACGTCTATGCGCCGGCGACCGCAATCCCGGAATTTTTCGAGTTCGATATTTCCGAAATCGATATCGGCGATGCGGTCCATATCTCCGCCGTGGCGATGCCGGTCGGGGTTAAGCTGGTGACGACGGACCGCGACTTTACTGTGGCAACCATCGCGGCGCCGTCTGCAGTGCGTTCGGCTGGCGAAGACGAAGAGGACGAAGCCGAGGCGGAAGCGGCCGAGGGCGAAGAGGCCGAGGCGGAAACAGAAGAAGACGGCGCGAAGGCGGAGTAGCGCTGTCGCATCGCACAGGTTTTCACCTGGTTTTTGCGCTGCTTTGAACGGAGCGCGTCATGATCGTTCTCGTAGGCCTCGGCAATCCCGGGGAGAAACATGCGCGCCATCGCCATAATGTCGGCTTTATGGCGGCGGACGCGATCGGCGACGCCCATGGCTTTGGCCCTGCCCGTGCAAAGTTTAACGCGGAAATCCGCGAAGGCTTCCTCACCGGCGATAGCGGCCGGGTTAAAGCGCTGATTGTCAAACCGCAGACCTATATGAACGAGTCCGGTCTCGCGGTTCGCCAGGTTGCCGATTTCTACAAGCTGGAGCCGCAAGATTTCGTCGTCTTCTATGACGAGCTTGACCTCGCCTCCGGCAAGCTGCGCATCAAGACCGGCGGCGGCGCGGCAGGGCATAATGGCATCCGCTCGATTGACGCGCATCTCGGAAACGGATTCCGGCGGGTGCGCATCGGCATCGACCACCCCGGCGACCGCTCAAAGGTCACCAGCCATGTGCTCGGCAACTTCGCCAAGGCCGATCAGGAATGGCTTGGGTTGATGCTCGATGCGATCGCCAGCGCGGCGCCTTACCTCACGACTGACGACCAACGCTTTGCATCGGAAGTCGGCCAGCGAACGGCGCCGATACGGCCCGAAAAACCGCGCCGCGCCAATACCGATTCCGGCAAATCCAAACCATCGGGCGATGGCGCCGCCAGCGCCGATCAAAAACAACCAGACAAAACCAAAGACGCCGCGCCGCCGTCGCAAAATCCGTTTGCCGACGCACTGCAAAATCTCTTCGGCCGCAAAAAATAGAAAGACGAATTCATGGGTTTTAAATGCGGCATTGTTGGGCTGCCGAATGTCGGCAAGTCGACGCTGTTTAATGCGTTGACGAAAACCGCCGCAGCGCAAGCGGCAAATTATCCGTTCTGCACCATCGAGCCAAATGTCGGCGACGTTGCCGTGCCGGAACCACGGATGACACAACTCGCCGAGATTGCCGGTTCCGCGGAAATCCTCCCCGCCCGCATGCAGTTTGTCGATATCGCCGGCCTCGTTAAAGGCGCCTCGAAAGGCGAAGGCCTAGGCAATCAGTTTCTCGCCAATATTCGCGAGGTTGATGCGGTGGTCTATGTGCTGCGCTGCTTTGACGATGACGATGTCACCCATGTCACCGGGACCATCGATCCGATTGCGGATTTTGAAATTGTCGAAACCGAGCTGATGCTGGCCGATCTTGAAAGTCTGGAAAAGCGTCGCGCCAATCTTGAGAAAAAAGCCCGGGGCCAAGACAAAGAAGCCAAGGCGATGCTGGTGCTGGTCGATAAGGCGCTGGAGGTCTTGCGTGAAGGCAGGCCGGCGCGCACGGTGGCAATTGACGCTGACCACGAAAAAGCCTGGCAGGGCTTGCAGCTCCTCACCTCCAAGCCGGTATTGTTTGTCGCCAATGTTGATGAAGATGCGGCGGCTGACGGCAATGCGTATTCCCGCTCGGTTGAAAAAAGCGCGGGTGCGGAAGGCGCGGCGACGGTGGTGATTTCAGCGAAGATCGAATCCGAACTGGCGCAGCTCGCCGATGATGAACAGGTGGAATACCTTCAATCGCTTGGCCTGGAAGAGCCCGGCCTCAACCGCCTCATCCGCACCGGCTACGACCTCCTCGGCCTACAGACCTATTTCACCGCCGGCCCCAAAGAAACCCGCGCCTGGACCATCAAACGCGGCGCCACGGCGCCGCAAGCCGCCGGCGTCATCCACACCGACTTCGAACACGGCTTCATCCGGGCGGAAACTATAACCTACGACGATTACGTCTCCCTCGGCGGAGAACAAGGCGCCAAGGAAGCCGGCAAGATGCGCCTGGAAGGCAAGGACTACATCGTCCAGGACGGCGACGTGATGCATTTCCGGTTTAATACTTGAGGGGCGGGTTATTGCTGGCGATTGCACGAAACGCATACCCTTCGCGATGCGAACCTTTGGTTCGCTCCTCAGGATGAGGGTGAACGGTCTTAATGCAATTCAACACCCCCCCATCCTGAGGAGCGGTCGTAAGACCGTGTCGCAAAAGATGGCCACAAGCGCCTACTCAACGACTCTCATCCGCACACGCATGCCGCCCTCACCCCCTCAAAAACCGTCCCGCCACCGCGGATAGTTTTTTTATCATCGCCAGATCGCGCTTCTCCGGCGGGGTGATCACCGCGTAGTCAAGGCAGGTTTCAATCCCGAGCGGCGATGGCGTTCGTGTTGGGCCTAATAGCGCCGCCAGCTTTTCGATCAGCCGCGCACCGTTGGCAGTATTCTGTTTCATGACCTCAATGATATGCGAGACTTCCACCGGCCCCGCCTTCTCATGCCAGCAATCATAATCCGTCACCATCGCGATGGTCGCGTAAGGAAGCTCCGCCTCGCGGGCGAGCTTTGCCTCGGGCATATTGGTCATGCCGATGACGTCGCAGCCCCAGGAGCGATAAAGGGTCGACTCTGCAAGTGATGAAAATTGCGGCCCGTCAATCGCCAGATAGGTCCCGCCGCGCGCGTGGGAAATATCGAGCGCCTTACAGGCCGCTTCCGCCGCATCGCCCAATGCCGGACAAACCGGATGCGCCATCGACACATGGGCGACAAAACCGGCGCCGAAAAACGACGACGCCCGCTTAGTCGTGCGGTCAATATACTGATCAACGATGACAAAAGTTCCGGGCGCCAACTCTTCACGAAACGAACCGCAAGCCGAAAGCGAGATCAGATCGGTAACACCGGCGCGCTTCATGGCGTCGATATTGGCGCGGTAATTTACCTGACTGGGCGGAATGGCGTGCCCCTCGCCATGGCGCGCCAGGAAAACTACCTCAACCCCGCAAAGCCGTCCGCGCACCAACGGGTCCGACGGGGCGCCCCATGGCGTCGCGCCCCATGGCGTCGCGCCCGAGGGCGTTTCAATCGTGACCTGCTCAATAACTTCAAGCGCATCCATGGCGTAAACACCGGAACCGCCGATGACGCCGAGCACGCGTTTTTGTTGATCCGTCACTTTGCTCTCCAGACATGAAAAACCGGCGCTGCAGTTTACGCAGCGCCGGGTTAATCTCAATACGCAATTCTGTGATCGAGCCTAAATCCAGCCTAGTGCTGGTCGGACCACACCTTGCGGTAGGACCAGTAAAGCAGGCCGGCGAGGATGATCAGATAAATCAGCGACATCACGCCGAGCGATTTGCGCGCTTCCAGCTTTGGATCGGCCGCCCACACTAAAAACTCTGTCACGTCGGCGGCATATTGCTCAACCGTCGCTGGCGAGCCGTCGGCATACTCAATCAAACCATCGAACAGCGGCGGAGCCATAGCGAGGACGCCGCCAACCGGCACCTCAACGCCTTCTAGCGGATGCCCGTGCGCGTCGAGAAATTCCGGCCGCAGCGCTTGCGACATGTCGCCGTGGAAATACGGATTAAAATATTGGCCGGGATCGATCTCGACGGTCGCCGGCGTTTCTTCATAGCCAACCAGCAGGCTATAGATATAATCCGGACCGTAATGGCGCGCTTTGGTGATCAGCGACAGATCCGGCGGCAGCGCATTATTGTTCGCCAGCCGCGCTATGACCTCGTTGGCAAACGGCCCCGGAATACGGTCCGACGCCAGCGCCGCACGCTCAAACATATCGCCGCTATCGTCCGGTCCATCGACAATCTTAAAACGATATTGCGCCGCCAGGGCTTTCACCACCGGGTTCTGGTTGGGATTGGCGCAATCAACCGTGTCGGGAATGCCGGCCGGGCAACTATCCAGATGAAACGGGCCGCCTTTTTGTCCGAGATTGCGGAACGAGACCTGCTCAAGCCCGTGGCAACTGGAGCATATCGTCTCGTAGACTTGATAGCCGCGTTGCAGCGCGTCCTTGTCATAGGTTCCGAAAGGGCCGGAAAAATGCCAGTCACGCGCCTCTGGTTTATGCGCGCCGCCCGTGCTGGCCACAGCGCCGGATATGCCGAGCAAACCTATAATCGCGGCAATCAGAACAGTTCGGATCATATTCATCGGATGCCTTTTCCCCTATTGCGCCGGCGCGGATTGTGCGCCCGCGGGCGCAGCGCCGCCGGGTTTGGGTGTTTTCAAAACGGATTCGGAAATCGAACGCGGCAACGGTTTGGGCGTTTCCATAAACCCAAGCAAAGGCAGGATGAGCAGGAAGAATGAAAAATAATACGCCGTCGCGATCTGCGCATACAGGACGTAGGAGCCTTCCGCTGGTTTGCCGCCGAGATAGCCGAGCACCAGGCAAGCCGCGATGAAGATGAAAAAGAACATCTTCGCCGCCGGGCGATAGCGCATTGAGCGCACCTTGGAAGTGTCGAGCCAGGGCAGGATGAACAACACCAGGATCGAGCCAAACATCGCGATCACGCCGCCGAGTTTCGACGAGATCGGTCCAATGTCAAAAGTGATCGCCCGCAAGATCGCGTAGAACGGCAGGTAATACCATTCCGGCACAATCGAGGCCGGCGTCGCGAGCGGGTTGGCTTCGATATAATTGTCCGGATGGCCAAGCCCGTCCGGGTTGAAGAACACAAATGCGGCAAACAGGATCATGAAGACCACAATCGCGAAGCTATCCTTGACCGTGTAATAGGGATGGAACGGCACAGTGTCTTTCTTGACATCTTTAACTTCAACGCCTGTCGGATTGGCGTTACCCGGAATGTGCAGCGCCCAGATGTGCAACATCACTACGCCGGCAATCGCGAACGGCAACAGATAGTGCAGCGAGTAGAAACGATTGAGGGTCGGGTTATCGACCGAGAACCCGCCCCATAAAAGCGCTCTGATCTCTTCGCCGACCAGCGGGATTGCCGAGAACAAATTGGTGATCACCGTCGCGCCCCAATAAGACATCTGACCCCAGGGCAGAACGTAACCCATAAACGCCGTCGCCATCATCAACAGGTAGATAACAACGCCAAGCATCCACAACACTTCGCGCGGCTCTTTGTAAGAGCCGTAATAGACGCCGCGGAACATGTGAATATAAACTGCAAGGAAGAACATCGACCCGCCGTTGGCGTGCACATAACGCATCAGCCAGCCATAATTAACGTCGCGCATGATATGCTCGACGCTGTCAAACGCCATCGACGTATGCGGCACATAATGCATCGCCAGAATGACGCCGGTGATGATTTGGATGACCAGGCAAACCGCCAGGATGCCGCCAAACGTGTACCAGTAGTTGAGGTTTTTCGGGGTTGGGAAATCGACAAAGCTGTCATGGGCGAGGCGCACAATCGGCAGCCGGTCGTCCAGCCATTTCTCGAAGCCGGATGTGGGTTTGTATGTAGACGGATGGCTCATGATTGTTTCTCCCCTAACCGATCTTCACGACAGTATCGGAAAGATACTCATAGGGCGGGATTTCAAGATTTTCTGGCGCCGGTCCTTTGCGGATGCGCCCGGCAATATCGTAATGCGATCCGTGGCAGGGACAAAACCAGCCATTATAGTCGCCGCGATTTTCCCCCGAAGACGTGCCCAGCGGAATGCAGCCGAGATGGGTGCAGATGCCGACGACAATTAGCCACTCCGGTCGCGCCTTGCCGTCGCGCGAGGTGACGCGCGCATCATCAGTCGCGTCAGCCTTGCCGGAAAGATTATCGTTGCGCGCGGCATCGTCTTTCAGCGCACCCAATGACGTCGCCGCGCCCTCAGCGATTTCCGCTTCGGTGCGGCGGCGGATAAACACCGGCTTGCCCTGCCACATAACCTTAATCGCCTGGCCAACCGAAACGCTGGAAAGGTCAACCTCGCTGGTCGACAATGCCAGCACCGAGGCGTCCGGGTTCATCTGGTGCACCAGCGGCCAAATCGTTGCGCCGGCGCCGACAGCAGCAGTCGCTGCCGCGAAGATATGAATAAAGTCACGCCGGGTCGGCTCACCATCATCAGATGGTCCCGCGTCTGAAATTTCCGTCGTCATGGGTGTTTCGCCTTAAGGAATGCGCCCGAGAGCAAGAATCGCGAGGCTGTTTTGCATGTCTCTTGTACAAAGTCTAGGCGGCAAAGCGCTGCGTCCAAGTGTCCCAAAATCCGAAATTCGTCAACCTTTTCAAATCCTCGAAACGAATTTCGGATTTTGGGACACTTCAATTAAATGAACCAAGCTGGGCTTAAAGGATTTGAAATTCGTGCAACACGACCGCCTTTAATGAGAATTTCAAATACGCCCCGCGGGGCGTCGCGAGGGAGTAGGCGACAGGACCGGAAACATGTGCAAAAACAGCCCCATGCGGCTGGCTTTGTATCAACCTGATATTCCCCAAAATGTCGGCGCAGCGATTCGGGCTGCGGCCTGTTTCGGCGCCGGACTGGATATTGTCGAGCCTTGCGGCTTTCCGCTTGATTCGCGGGAGATCAAAAGGGTCGCAATGGACTATGGCGCCCTCGCCCCGCCGCTCGCCCATAGTGGCTGGCAGGCCTATACCCAAACCCTCGGTGAGACACGGTTGATTCTTCTGACGACAAAGGCGGACCAGTCGATCTGGGAGTTCGAATTTCGCGAAACCGACACCCTCCTGATGGGCCGCGAAAGCCAGGGCGCGCCGCAAGCAGTACACGCCGCCGCCGCTGCGCGGCTCTCAATCCCCTTGGCGCCGGGCGCCCGCTCGCTAAATGTCACTGTGGCCGCGTCAGTAGCGTTAGCCGAAGCAAGGCGGCAGGTTGGATGGGAATAATGCACCACGGCATATATGAGAGCCAGTCGAACACGCAAGTGTTCGAAAAGCGCGACTGCGCGCCGCGCAATCAGCGCGCCCCCTCTCTTCCAACGGGGGCGGAGGCGGTCGCGAAGCGACCCGCCGCGAGACAAACAAGACGATCAATATGAAACAATCCATCGTCCATATCGCATTGGTCGTGCGCGACTATGATGAAGCGATTGAGTTTTACACCAAGGTTTTGAATTTCACCCTGGTCGAAGACACATACCAACCCGAACAGGACAAGCGCTGGGTGGTGGTGGCGCCGCCGGGCTCAGCCGGAACGACGCTGTTGTTGGCGCGGGCGTCTAAGCCCGAGCAGAAACCGTTTATCGGCAACCAGGCCGGCGGCCGGGTGTTCCTGTTTCTCAATAGCGACGATTTTTGGCGCGATTATAACGAGATGAAAGCTAAAGGCGTGCGGTTTATGCGCCCGCCGAAAGAAGCCGATTACGGTATGGTGGCGGTGTTTGAAGACCTCTATGGCAACCGCTGGGATTTGTTGCAGTTAAACAAGGAGCATCCGCTCGCCACATAACCAGACACTGTTGCGCCATAAATTGCCGCTGCGCCAAATTGTTCCCACATATCGCCCCCGCAAATGTTATATTGGTTCAACGCATAACTTACACGTCAAAACAATAGAGCAAGCAAAAAATGTCAAATCAATCAACAGAACTCCTGGACAAGCAAAAACAAATCGCCCGCGCCTGGTTTGAAAAACTGCGCGACGATATTTGCGCTGCATTTGAACAGCTCGAGGAGGACGCCGGCGACCTCTATGGCGATATGCCCGCCGGCCGGTTTGAAAGAACGCCGTGGACACGCTGTGACGGCACAGAAGATCAGGGCGGCGGCGTCATGTCGATGCTGCATGGCCGCGTGTTTGAAAAAGCCGGAATCCACACATCAACCGTACACGGTGAATTCTCCGAAGAGTTTCGCGCCCAGATCCCGGGGGCGGAGGAAGACCCGCGATTTTGGGCGTCGGGCGTTTCGCTGATCGCGCATACGCGCAGCCCGCACGCGCCGGCTGCCCATATGAACACCAGGCTGATCGTCACCACCAAAAGCTGGTTCGGCGGCGGCGGTGATTTAAATCCGATGCATCCGGCCTATCGCACCGAGACCCACGAGGACACACAAGAATTTCTAGCGGCAATGCGCGATGCCTGCGAGCCCCATGATGCAGACTACTTCCCGAAATTCAAAAAATGGTGCGACGATTATTTCTTCCTGCCACACAGAAACGAGCCGCGCGGCGTCGGCGGTATTTTCTATGACCGCCACAACACCGGCGACTGGGACAAAGATTTTGCCTTCACGCAAGATGTCGGCCGCGCTTTTCTCAGCGCCTATCCAAAGCTCGTTGGCAAACGCATGGACCAGCCCTGGACCCAAGACGACCGCGAGGCGCAACTGATCCAGCGCGGACGCTATGCGGAATTCAACCTGCTCTATGACCGCGGCACCACCTTTGGCCTTAAAACCGGCGGCAATGTAGATTCAATTCTCTCCTCGCTGCCGCCGGAAGCGAAGTGGCCCTAGGGGCGCCTACCTATAAATAGAATTTTCGTCATCCCGGATGCATTGCGTCACGCAGTGATGCACTGCTGGTCCGGGATGACGAATTTTATTGAGTCGAGGGCTTTAATCCAAATATTCCGGCGCCGTGGGCAGCGCTGCCATATGCTCCAGCACATGTTGAACGACGACCCGCGCACCGGTCTCTTCCGCGAACGCTTCGAACCGGTCCATTGAGCGATGGGTTTCTTCCTCATCGGTATTAAACACGGGAACGATACGTTTTTCGCGCGATTCCAGCAGATGATAGAGGTCGCCGGTTAACAGCACCGGGCCTGTATTCTCAAGGTTGACCATCAGCGATGTATGGCCGGGCGTGTGGCCGGGCATGGCGAGGATGGTTACCGAGCCGTCGCCAAACACATCATAGTCGCCGTCGAACTGTATCGTTGTCGCGTCTTCAAGCGCCGCCACAAGCGGAAAACTCTGTTCATCCGCACGCGCCTCATCGCGGAACATATGCGCGCGCTCGTCTTTATCGACGAGGAAGGTCGATTCGGTGAACATTGCAGCATTACCGACATGGTCGAAATGCGAATGCGAGATTGAGAAATACTCAATGTCAGCGGGTGCAACGTCTATGCTGGCAAGCTGGCTGGCGAGCGTCGTCGGGACCGCGACATGGAACGGACCGTTGGTGACGCCATCGGCCTGTTCGTTCAGCGCATCAGGAAGCCCTGCGTCCCACATCAGATCACCGTTGGGGTGGCGAATAAGGAAACACATATCTGCGGCTTTGTTCTGACGGCCGGCATATTCGCCTTTACTGGAAAACAACCCGAGATCGAGCATGTCGATGCGCCCGCAGTCGAATGCATAAAGCCGCAAGGCCTCATCGCTGGTTACTGGCGCCGGCGCAGAGGCCATCGCATCTTCAGCGGGCGCCGCTTCGTGCGCCTCCTCGCCCGGCATACAAGCGACAAGCCCAAAGGCGGCAATGAGAATGAAATTTTTCATGGCGTATATCCCCGATGGCAAAACAAGCCATACAATCTAGTGAAGTTTTGCGGCGGCGCAATCGGTAAAGGATGGCGATAGTACTCGCACATTTCATGGACGTTGAATTTCCTATACTTTGACGTTTTGATTTCCTTCAGCGCCGTCGCCCCCTCCGTCGCCTTCGGCGACACCTCCCCCGCCCGCGCGCGAAGGCGCGCTAATTATGATTCGACCGCCTTCGCGGTCGGGGCGGAGGAGGAATTAGGCCATGCTTTGGGCGGGGTAATCCTTCCCCCGTTTACGGGGGAAGTGGCCGCGAAGCGGTCGAAGGGGGGCTTGTGGCGTTCAACATGCACTGACGTTTTTGTTTCCTTAGGTGACACGAGGAGACGATAGTCTTTTCAAGGGAGGGGGATACACCCCGCCCGGCGCACCGCCAGTTCCAGCGCTTCGAGAAAACGCGAACGGTCTTTCTTTGAAAAGGATGGACCGGCGCCGGAAATCTCTCCCATTTCGCGCAAGTCCCGCGACAGCGAACGCATCGCCATCCCCATGCCGATATTGTCGGCGGTGAACGGCTTACCGGTTGAGCCCACAACTTGCGCGCCGGATTTCAGGCAGCGCTCGGCGAGCGGAATATCGCTGGTGATAACAACATCGCCCTCGCCTGCCCGCTCGGCGATCCAGTCATCGGCGACATCGGGCCCATCGGCGACAATCACCCGGCGCACATCAAACCCCACCGGCAAGCGCATGCGAGCGTTGGAGACAAAATGAACGCAAAGCCCGTGGCGGTCAGCCACACGCACAACCTCGTCCTTCACCGGACAGGCGTCCGCATCGACAAAAATCTCCGGCTTTTTCATTGCAGCCATTTCGCGTTAGGATCGTTCATGTACGGCGTTATCAAATAACATAGAAAGATGCCATGACGGATTTTGAAGCTCCCTATATTCTCGCCATTGATCAAGGCACAACGTCAAGCCGGGCGATTGTGTTTGACGGCGCCGGTAAAGCGGTCGCCTCTGCGCAACAGGAGTTTGCGCAACACTATCCCGCCGATGGATGGGTTGAGCATGACCCGGAAGACATCTGGCGAACGACGCTCGCGACCGCGCGCGAGGTTTTTCAAAAAGTCGAAGGCGCCGGCTGCGAGATCGCCGCGATTGGCATCACCAACCAGCGCGAGACGACGATATTGTGGGACCGCGCCACCGCCAAGCCGATCTATAACGCCATTGTCTGGCAGGACCGGCGCACCGCCGACATTTGCGAGCAGATGCGCGCCGACGGGCTGGAGGCGGGGATTACCGCCCGCACCGGGCTGGTGCTTGATCCGTATTTCTCTGCATCAAAAGCGGCATGGATTTTAGACCATGTCGAGGGCGCGCGCACCCGCGCAGAAAATGGCGAAATCGCTTTTGGCACGGTCGACAGTTTCCTCATCGCGCGGCTCACCGGCGGTGCGGTGCACGCAACCGACGCCACCAATGCAAGTCGCACCAGCCTTTTTAATATCCATACCAATGAATGGGACGTTGGGCTGCTGGAAGAATTTCGTGTACCGCGCAAATGCCTGGGCGATGTGCGTGACAGCGCTGATGATTTTGGCCGCACCGATGCGGAACTGTTCGGCCGGCCAATACCGATTTGCAGCGTTGCCGGCGACCAGCAGGCGGCGGCGTTTGGCCAGGCCTGCTTTGCGGTTGGCGACATTAAGAGCACCTACGGTACGGGGTGTTTCGTGATGGCGCATACCGGTAAGGAGGCGCTGATATCCGACAACAAGCTCTTAACCACCATCGCCTATCGGCTCGGGGGCGAGACGCGTTATGCGCTGGAGGGTTCAATCTTCATCGCCGGCGCCGCAGTGCAATGGCTGCGCGACGAGTTGGGGATAATCAAAAACGCCGGCGACACCGCCGCCCTCGCCGATACGCTCGAGAGCAATGAAGGCGTTTATCTGGTTCCCGCCTTCACCGGCCTCGGGGCGCCGCATTGGCGCACTGACGCGCGCGGCGCCATCTATGGCCTCACCCGCGGCGCCGGCCGCGCCCATCTCGCCCGCGCCGCGTTGGAGGCGGTGGCCTATCAGACCGCCGACCTCATCGACGCGTTTGCAGCCGACGGAGTTGCCCCCCGCACCTTGCGCGTCGATGGCGGCATGGTCGCCAATGATTGGGTGATGCAGTTTCTCGCCGACATCTTGAACCTGCCGGTTGAGCGCCCGCGCATATTAGAGACCACCGCGCTGGGCGTTGCTTACCTCGCCGGCCTGCACATCGGCGCTTTCAACGATGTCAGCGACATCACTGAGCGGTGGCGCCTCGACGCCCGCTTCCAGCCGGCCATGGCGCCGGAAGAACGAAACCGTAATCTCGCCGGATGGAGCGAGGCCTTGCGCAAGACGCTTGGGTAGGCCCTTTTGCTCAGCCGTCATCCCGGACGCGATGCACTGGTGTCCGGTTTAAGTTAGTGGACTGGTTGCACGACATTGATTCTACTCGTTTCCAAGCATTTAGCGATGTTTTGGACACGAATGGAGATCAACGTCATGCGCCATCAAAATAGCGTGTTTCATCAATTGACCA
>JAJFGE010000154.1 GCA_021776295.1 Hyphococcus sp. | reverse complement strand
GCGCTGATGCAGGTGAGGAATACGAAAAACAGGAAGAGACGCATTGCGCTTTGCCTACAATTTACCAAAAAAGAAGCGGTAATTCAGCCGAAACCGACGCCGGGATCAAGCGCGAGCAAGCATGACGGTATCTAAAACCCCTGAAGATTTTTCCCGACTGTCGCTGGGCGACATCCCCGCTGATGTGGGCGAACGGGTCAAGGTGTTGTTTCCGCTGCCGCTTTTCAAAGCCTATGACTATCTTCTGCCGCCAGGCGCGACCGCGCCGGCAGGCGCTTTCGTCAAGGCGCCGTTCGGCCCGCGCGAGGTGTTTGGCGTCGTCTGGCACGGCCAGCCGGACGAGAACCTCCCGGCGGCCAAGCTCAAAACCATCACTGAGGTTCTGGTCGCGCCGCCATTGAGCGTGGATTTGATCGATTTCATTGACTGGACCGCCCGCTACACGATGTTTCCCGCAGGCTCGGTGTTGCGGATGGTGATGCGCTCGGGCGACGGGCTCGCCGAGCCCACCCGTCAGACCGGCTATGTGCTGGGTGCGCCGCCTGAGGGCCCGCCGATCCGCATGACGCCGCAGCGTCAGGCGGTCATCGGCGTTGCTGGCGCGGAACCGAAATCCGCCTCGGCGCTGGCGGCTGCGGCCGGCGTCAGTGATGCGGTGGTTCGTGGACTGGCTAAGGCGGGCGCTTTGGCGCGTGTGGAAATTGATCCGGACCCGCCCTTTGCTGAGCCGGACTTGACGCGGCCGGGCTATAGTCTCTCCGAGGACCAGCAGTTTGCCGCCGAGCAGTTGCGCCGGCATATCAAAGGCGACCAACACGCAACCACGCTGATCGATGGCGTTACCGGGTCGGGCAAGACGGAAGTTTATCTTGAGGCGGTCGCCGCGGCGCTGGCGCGCGATGCGTCGGCGCAAGTGTTGATTTTGATTCCGGAAATTGCGCTAACGCTGCCATTTTTAAAACGCGTCGCCAAACGCTTTGGCGCCGAGCCCGCGCCGTGGCATTCGGAACTCACCATCGCGGCGCGGCGGCGTACATGGCGCCGCGCAGCCGATGGCTCGGCGCGGCTGGTGGTCGGCGCGCGCTCGGCGCTGTTTTTGCCGTTCCAAAAGCTCAGGCTCATCATTGTCGATGAGGAACATGACGGCGCCTATAAGCAGGGCGACGGGGTGATTTATCACGCCCGCGACCTGGCGGTGGCGCGCGGCGCAAGGGCTGGTTTTCCGGTGGTGCTGGCCTCGGCGACGCCGTCGCTGGAGACCGTCGTTAACGTCGATGAGGGCCGTTATGATGCGGTCGGGCTGGCGGCGCGCCATGCAGGCGCGGCGATGCCGGATATCGCGCTGGTGGATATGCGTAGCTCACCAGCGGGGCCAGGGCGCTGGCTGTCGCCGCCGGTGGTTGCCGCTGTCGAGGAACGATTGTCCGCAGGCGAACAATCGCTTCTGTTTCTCAACCGCCGCGGCTATGCGCCGCTCACCCTGTGCCGGCGCTGCGGACATAAAATGACGGCGCCAAATTCCGACACCATGCTGGTCGAGCACCGGTTTGAAAACCGGCTGGTATGTCATCACACCGGGTTTTCTATGCCGAAGCCGAAGGCTTGCCCGGCCTGCAATGCGGTCGATGGATTGGCGCCGTGCGGGCCGGGGGTGGAGCGCGTCGCCGAAGAAGCGCGCGAGCGCTGGCCGCAGGCGAAGATTGCGATCTTATCGTCGGACACCGCGCGCGCAATGCGCGAAATTCTGGATGCCATGCATGACGGTGACATTGATATTTTGATCGCCACGCAAGTGGTCGCCAAAGGCCATCATTTTCCGAACCTCACTTTTGTCGGCGTGGTTGACGCCGATCTCGGTCTTTCCGGCGGTGATCTCCGGGCGGCGGAACGGACTTATCAATTGCTCAGCCAGGTGACGGGCCGCGCCGGCCGCGAGGAAAAACCCGGACGGGCTTTGCTGCAAACCTACCAGATCAAGGCGCCAGTGCTGGCGGCGCTGGTCAGCGGTGAGCGCGACGGGTTCCTCGCTGCTGAGGCGATAAGCCGGCAGGGGCTCGGTTTCCCGCCCTATGGACGTCTGGCGGCGATTATTCTGCGCGGCCATGATGAGCGCGCCCTCCATGCCTGCGCTCAGGCGCACCACGCTGCCATTCCCGCCGCTGACGGGATAGAGGTCTGGGGCCCGGCGCCAGCGCCGATTTATCGGTTGCGCGGCGCGGCGCGCATTCGGTTTCTGGTCAAGGCGCGGCGCAATCTGGATATTCAACGGTTTATCAAGGCTTGGATTGGCCGGGTGAAGATAAAAGCCGCGATCCGTCGCGTGGTCGATATCGATCCGTATTCATTTCTTTAAGGTGCGGGCCTTAAAAGCCCGCCAATCGTTGGCCTAATCGTGCGGTTGCCGCTATAGCGGTGGAATATTTGAGTCGGGGCATATCTAAGGGGGCATATAGATGTTGGTTCATTGGGCGGCGTTTGCCGCCGCCATTCTGGTCGCGGCGGCGCCGGTTTCGGCCAGCGCAGAAATCACTATAGAGGAGCTGCGCGGCGGCGTCCTGGCGCAGGGCTGTTGCGGTCAGGGAACCAATAAAGAAAGCGGCGCCGCTATCAACGCCGAGATTGTGTTTGCCGCGCCGAAGTTTTTGTCCGTCCTCGGATCGCCGCGGCCGGTGGTTGGCGCCAGCGTTGCGACCAATACCGGCGCCACCAGCCAGTTTTATAGCGGCCTGGAATGGCGCTTCACACTAAGCCCGCGGTTTTTTGTATCCGGCGGCGGCGGTCTCGCCATCCACGATGGCGAGACCGATAATTTCGACCCCGTAGCCGACGCCGCTCGCGTTTCCACGACGTTGTTTCTAGGCTGCCGGGCGCTGTTGCGCATTAACGGCAATGCCGGCTACCAGATCAACGACCGGGTCAGCGCGATGTTCTATTGGGCGCATATTTCAAACGCCGGTCTTTGCCAGGACAATGAAGGCCTCGACCATACCGGCATGCGCCTCGGCTATCGTTTCTGATTGCCTAAACCCTCACCAACCAAATATTCACTCCCAGCCCTTTTGTCATTCCGCCGCAGCGGCTATTGTTGCGTTGCCGCGAGGCCCATGGTACCCCCTCGCGCGATCATCAAAGGGGCGTCGGCAAACAGGTCTGTCCGGCGCTCTAATAGTTAGTAATTTCAATGAGTTAGGCGCCGCCTCGTTGCGGCTCTTTGGCAACAGGAGCATGGCCGACGTGGCAGGCGATCTCGCACCGACAACCGGCGTTGCCGGACGCTATGCAGGCGCGCTGTTCGACCTTGCAAAAGAGGCTGGCGCGGTCGCCGCTGTCGAGGCCGAGATGAAGGCGCTGGGTGCGTCGATTGACGCTTCGCAAGAGCTGCGCGATTTCCTCAAAAGTCCGGTCTATGACCGCGCTGACCAGATCAAAGCGCTGACGGCGTTGGCGCAAAAAGCGGGCTTTGGCGCGTTGATAACAAATTTTTTAAAGCTTGTCGCAACCAACCGGCGCCTGTTTGCTCTGCCCGGCATGATCGCGGGCTTCGCCGCGCGCGCCGCCGCCGATCGCGGCGAGGTCTCGGCCGAGGCGGTTTGCGCCGCGGCGATGAGCGAAGACCAGATTAAGGCCTTGCGCCTTGAAATTGAATCGATGGTCGGCAAGGCCGTCAATCTTGAGACCGAAGTCGATCCGGATTTGCTCGGCGGGCTGATCGTCAAGATTGGCAGCCAGATGATCGATTCATCTCTCCGCACAAAACTCAACCGTTTAAGAACAGTGATGAAAGAGGCTTGAATCAAATGGAGCTTAACGCTGCAGAAATTTC
>JAJFGE010000153.1 GCA_021776295.1 Hyphococcus sp. | reverse complement strand
GGGCGATAAGATGTTGTTGGTCGACATCATCAACACCCGCGCCTCAAGCTGCGCTTCCAGCGACAACGGGATGTGTACGGCCATTTGGTCGCCGTCAAAGTCGGCGTTAAAGGCGGTGCAGACCAGCGGGTGAAGCTGGATGGCTTTACCCTCAATCAGTTTCGGTTCAAACGCCTGAATGCCAAGACGGTGAAGCGTCGGCGCCCGGTTGAGCATGACGGGGTGTTCGCGGATCACTTCATCGAGAATATCCCAAACCTCGGGGCGTTCTTTCTCGACCAGCTTCTTGGCCTGTTTAACCGTCGCCGAAAGGCCCTTCGCGTCGAGCCGCGAATAGATGAACGGTTTGAACAGCTCGAGCGCCATTTTCTTCGGCAGCCCGCATTCATGCAGTTTCAGTTCAGGGCCAACAACGATTACCGAACGACCGGAATAATCGACGCGCTTGCCGAGAAGGTTCTGGCGGAAGCGTCCCTGCTTGCCTTTGAGCATATCGGAGAGCGATTTCAGCGGGCGTTTGTTGGTGCCGGTGATGACCCGGCCGCGACGGCCATTGTCGAACAGCGCATCAACCGATTCCTGCAACATCCGTTTTTCGTTGCGCACGATAATGTCCGGCGCGCGCAGCTCAATGAGGCGCTTCAGGCGGTTGTTGCGGTTGATGACGCGGCGATAAAGGTCGTTGAGGTCGGATGTCGCAAACCGGCCGCCATCGAGCGGCACGAGCGGGCGCAATTCCGGCGGGATCACCGGAACGACGGTCATAATCATCCATTCCGGACGGTTGCCGGATTCGATAAACGCATTGATCAGCTTAAGGCGCTTTGCGTATTTTTTGCTTTTTAGCTCACTGGTGGATTCCGCAATGTCGGCGCGCAATTTGACGGTCTCGGTTTCAAGATCAAGCGCCGCCAGAATCTCGCGGATAGCCTCCGCGCCAATGCCGGCGGTGAAACTGTCTTCGCCATATTCTTCCTGGGCTTGCAGATATTCTTCTTCCGTCAGCATCTCGTTTGGCGCCATCGGCGTCAGGCCCGGCTCGATGACGATATATTGTTCAAAATAAAGAACACGCTCGACATCTTTCAACGTCATATCGAGCATCAGCGAGATGCGCGACGGCAGCGATTTCAAAAACCAGATATGCGCAACCGGCGCCGCCAATTCGATGTGGCCCATACGGTCTCGGCGCACTTTGGTGAGCGTCACTTCAACGCCGCATTTCTCGCAAGTGATGCCTTTGTACTTCATGCGTTTGTATTTGCCGCACAAGCATTCATAGTCCTTCACCGGCCCGAAGATACGCGCGCAGAACAACCCGTCGCGCTCCGGTTTGAAGGTCCGGTAGTTGATTGTCTCCGGCTTTTTGATTTCACCAAACGACCAGGAGAGAATTTTCTCCGGTGACGCCAGCGAAATACGGATCTGATTGAACGTCTGCGCGGGCGCAGTCGGATTGAATACGTTCAGCAGTTCCTGTGACATGGGCAGCCTCTCAATCGGTTGCGGATGATCAATCCGCGAATAATCAATTCACAACAAACGGACTTAAGCGGCGCGCCGCCTAAGTCGTTTGCAATTCTACATTCAGGCCCAGCGAGCGCATTTCCTTGACCAGCACGTTGAAGCTTTCCGGAATGCCCGCTTCAAAGCTGTCGTCGCCGCGCACAATGGCTTCATAAACCTTGGTGCGGCCGGCGACGTCATCGGACTTCACGGTCAGCATTTCCTGCAACGTGTAGGCGGCGCCATAAGCCTCGAGCGCCCAGACTTCCATCTCGCCGAAGCGCTGGCCGCCAAACTGGGCCTTACCGCCGAGCGGTTGCTGGGTGACCAGCGAATAGGGCCCGATGGAACGGGCGTGAATTTTGTCATCGACCAGGTGGTGCAGTTTGAGCAGATATTTATAGCCAACCGTTACCTGACGCTTGAACGTCTCGCCGGTGCGCCCGTCGAACAGCGTCACCTGACCGGATTCTTCCAGCCCGGCCCGTTTCAACATCTCGACAATGTCTTCTTCATGAGCGCCGTCAAAAACCGGCGTCGCAATCGGCACGCCGCGCACCAGGTTGCCGGCCAGTTCTTTGACTTCTTCATTGGAGCGCGGCAGCACTTGCTCTTCGCCGTAAACGTCCTTGAACTTGACAATCAGATCATCGCGCGTGGCGGCGCCGGCTTCCCATTCCTCAAGAATATTGCCGATCTGACGACCAAGCCCGCGACAGGCCCAGCCAAGATGGGTTTCCAGAATCTGGCCAACATTCATCCGGCTCGGCACGCCAAGCGGATTAAGCACAATATCAACCGGTGTTCCGTCTTCCAGGAACGGCATATCTTCCATCGGCGCAATTTTGGAAATCACGCCCTTGTTGCCGTGACGGCCAGCCATCTTGTCGCCCGGCTGCAATTTGCGTTTCACCGCGACGAAGACTTTAACCATCTTCATGACGCCAGGCGGCAACTCGTCGCCGCGTTTCAGCTTGTCGACCTTGTCGTCAAAGCGCGCTTCTAGACGCGATTTTGAGCCGTCATATTGCTTTTTGAGAGCTTCGATTTCACTCATCACCGCATCATCGGCGATGGCGACTTTCCACCATTGGCCCCGGGAAAGTTGCTGTTCGAGCACTTCTTCCGTGACCGTCCCAGTTTCAAAACCCTTCGGCCCGGAAACGGCTTGCTTGTTGAGGATCAGAGGCTTCAATCGGCCATAGATGTTGCGCTCAAGGATTGCCAGTTCGTCGTCGCGGTCTTTGGCAAGCCGTTCGATCTCTTCGCGCTCAATCGCAATCGCGCGCTCATCCTTGTCAACGCCGTGACGGTTAAAGACCCGCACTTCAACCACTGTGCCGGCAACGCCAGGCGGCAACTTTAGGGACGTATCGCGCACATCAGCGGCTTTCTCGCCAAAGATCGCGCGCAGGAGTTTTTCCTCCGGCGTCATCGGCGATTCGCCCTTCGGCGTGATCTTGCCGACCAGAATATCGCCGGGATGAACTTCGGCGCCAATCGCGACAATGCCCGCCTCATCCAAGTTGCGAAGCGCTTCTTCCGATACGTTGGGAATGTCCCGGGTGATATCTTCCGGGCCCAGCTTGGTGTCGCGCGCCATCACTTCGAATTCTTCGATATGGATCGAGGTGAAGACATCGTCGCGCACAATGCGCTCAGAGATCAGGATCGAATCCTCGAAGTTGTAGCCGTTCCACGGCATGAACGCGACCAGCACATTCTTGCCGAGCGCCAATTCGCCAAGGTCTGTGGACGGGCCATCAGCGACAATATCGCCCTCGCGCACGATATCGCCAATTTTGACCAGCGGGCGCTGATTGATGCAAGTGTTCTGATTGGAACGCTGGAACTTGCGCAGATTATAAATGTCAACGCCAGGTTTGGTCGGGTCAGTTTCTTCCGTCGCCCGGACAACAATCCGCTGCGCATCAACCTGCTCAACCACGCCCGGACGGCGCGCCGCCACCGCAGCGCCAGAATCGCGCGCCACAATCGCCTCCATGCCGGTGCCGACAAACGGCGCCTCTGCCTGAAGCAGCGGCACGGCCTGGCGTTGCATGTTGGAACCCATCAACGCGCGGTTGGCGTCGTCATTTTCCAGAAACGGAATAAGCGCGGCGGCGACCGAGACCAGCTGTTTCGGCGAAACATCGATATAGGCAACGTCCTCGCGCGCAACCAACGTCGCCTCGCCGCCAACGCGGCAGTTGACATATTCATTCATCAACGCGCCATTGTCGTCGACTTCGGCGTTTGCCTGCGCAATCGCGAAGCGTTGTTCTTCCATCGCGGACAGATAGACCACCGTGTCGGTGACCTTGCCGTCAGCAACCCTGCGGTAGGGGCTTTCGATGAAGCCGTATTTGTTCACTTGCGCATGCGTCGCCAGCGAGTTGATCAGACCGATATTCGGGCCTTCCGGCGTTTCAATCGGACAGATCCGGCCGTAATGGGTCGGGTGCACGTCGCGCACTTCAAAGCCGGCGCGCTCACGCGTCAGACCGCCCGGGCCAAGCGCTGACAGACGGCGCTTATGGGTGATCTCCGACAGCGGATTGGTCTGGTCCATGAATTGCGACAATTGTGATGAGCCAAAGAACTCACGCACCGCCGCGGCCGCCGGTTTGGCGTTGATCAAATCATGCGGCATCAACGTATCGAGTTCGGCTGACGACATCCGTTCTTTGATCGCCCGCTCCATGCGAAGCAGACCAATGCGATACTGATTTTCCATCAACTCGCCGACAGAGCGCACCCGGCGATTGCCGAGATTGTCGATATCGTCAATATCGCCCCGACCATCACGCAGGTTCACGAGTGTGTCGAGAACGCCAAGAATATCTTCCTTGCGCAGCGTGCGCATGGAATCGTCAACATCAAAGTCGAGGCGGATATTCATCTTCACCCGACCGACCGAAGACAGATCATAGCGCTCGGGGTCAAAGAATAGCGAATAGAACAGGCCTTCGGCTGTCTCCAGCGTTGGCGGCTCACCCGGGCGCATCACCCGGTAGATATCAATCAGCGCCAAATCGCGGTTGGTGTTTTTGTCTGCATTCAGCGTGTTGCGCATATAGGCGCCGATATTGATGTGGTCGACATCAATCGTATCAAAGCTGTTGATGCCGATTTCGCCAAATAGCTCGAGATGCTCGGCGGTGATTTCCTCGCCCGCCTCGCCAAAAATTTCGCCATCGTCAAAATTAACCAGGTCGGACGCAAAATACCGGCCGATCATTTCGTCTTCCGACAGCAGCAGTTCCTTAACGCCGTCTTCGGCGATCTTCTTGGCGCTGCGCGCGGTCAATTTCTTGCCGGCCTCGGCGACGACTTCGCCGTCCTTGGCGTTTATCAGGTCGCGCTCAAGCTTCAGGCCCTTCCAGCGCTCTGCCTTAAACGGCATCGTCCAGCCTTCTTTGGTGCGCTTGTGGCCAACGCGGTCGTAGAACTCGTTGAGAATTTCTTCCTGGTCCATGCCGAGCGCATAAAGCAGCGTCGTGGCCGGCAACTTTCGGCGCCGGTCGATGCGGACATTGACGATGTCTTTGACATCAAATTCAAAATCCAGCCATGAGCCGCGATAAGGAATGATACGGGCGGCGAATAACAGCTTGCCGGAGGAATGCGACTTGCCTTTGTCGTGGTCGAAAAAGACGCCCGGCGAGCGGTGCATTTGCGAAACGATAACCCGCTCGGTGCCATTGACGACAAAAGTGCCGTTGTCGGTCATGAGCGGCATATCGCCCATATAGACTTCCTGCTCTTTAATGTCCTTGACCGATTTGGCGCCGCTGTCTTCGTCCACCTCAAACACGATCAGCCGCAGCGTCACCTTAAGCGGCGCGGCGTAGGTCATGTCGCGTTGCTGACATTCCTCGACATCGTATTTCGGGTTTTCAAATTCATAGGAGACATATTCAAGCGTCGCCTGCTCGGTGAAATCCGAGATTGGGAACACCGAACGGAACACCGCTTCAAGACCGTCAACCTCGCGGTCGGCCGGCTTTTCGAACCGCTGCAGGAATTGCTCATAGGAGTCTTTTTGAACCTGGATCAGGTTCGGCATAGGCGCCGCATCGCCAATGCGGCCAAAACTTTTACGAATGCGTTTCTTCTCAACGAAGGATTGCGCCATCTTTTCCTCACGAACGGAAGTT
>JAJFGE010000152.1 GCA_021776295.1 Hyphococcus sp. | reverse complement strand
GCGCCTTCGCGCTAGATTCTGTTTTGCGCGCCTTCGCGCGCGGGCTATCCCAGCCTGTCTTTGCGAAATTCCGTTGGGGTTTTGCCGGTAGCGTTTTTGAAGGCGCGGTTGAAAGGCGCGATGGAGCCATAGCCAAGATCGAGCGCAATGTGCAGCACTTGCCTGCGCGCATTGGCCGGATCGCTGAGCAGGCGCTTGGCGTCGTCTATCCGGCGCTCATTTAAAAACGACGAGAAGTTTCTAAATCCGAGGCCGCTATTGATGAGTTTTCTGAGCTGATGTTCGCGAACGCCGACCTTTTCGGCCAGTCCGGCGACCGTAAGGCCTTCCTGGCGGTAGACGCCCTCCGCCATCAACGCCTCCAAACGTTCAAACGCCGGACGGTCCACGGCGCTGACCAATGACGCATCCGGTGCAGCGTGGGCCTCCAGCGGTTTGGCTTCAGCGAACAACGCTTCGCGCGACGCCAGCATCCATGCGCCAAAAACCATGTTCATCGTGAAAATTGCTGCTGCATGAAAAATATGCAGGAGTCGGGGAATGGCATAGAGGCTCGAAAGGAAATCCGCAGCGGCAATGCCGATCCCGAACACGGCAATAATGACCGCGATCACAAACCGAAACCGCCGGCGCGGATCGACCAGATCGTCGCCCGCATTGGCGATGGCTATGCGAAAAACATCGGCGAATAAAACCGCGTTCGCCCCAAGGTGAATGTAAAGCAGCGTTGAGGAGATGGCGCCGTCTCCGATGGACTGGCGTAAGACAAATATCGCCGGCAGCGCAATGACAGGTGCAATTCGCCACCACCGCCAGCGGAAATTATCGTCGAACAACGCGGCTGCAAACCACCAGAAGAATACTGTCGCGGCGATGGCGATGATGATGCCGGCGTGCAAAAACGGGCCGAATAGGGGTTTGAGCGCATCGCCTGCGACCAGCACATAAATGCCGATCGAAAACGTAAACAAAGCGCCAAGCATTTTTACACGCGTGCGTATTTCGCCGCTGGCGAGCACCAGCGCTAACAGAAACGAAATGCCAGCAGCCGCGCCGCGCAAGACAGTCTCGAGAATATCGCCTTGTTCAAACATAAACCCAGACGCTGCTGTGCGCCTTGCCGCCTGTCAACGTCGGTGTGATGAAACCCCCTCATTTTGCGGGCGGTTGACGGCGGGAAAATATTATGTAACCTGTAAGTTACATGTTAGAAACCCGTGATATGGACGCCGTATTCCAGGCGCTCGCCCAGGCCAGCCGCAGACGCATGCTCGATATTATCAAAGACGAGCCGGGTATTGGGGTTGGCGCGCTGGCCAGCGCTTTCGATGTCAGCCGCATTGCGGTGATGAAGCATCTCACGGTCCTGGAGCAGGCGGGCCTTATCGTTTCGCAAAAAGACGGGCGTGTTCGCAAACTCTATTTCAACGCCGCGCCGATCCAGATGATCCATGAACGCTGGACAACCGAATACAGCGCCTATTGGGCCGGCCAGCTCACCCGCATCAAATATCTCGCCGAAGCGCAACACGCCGATCAGGACGTTTCCAAGACGAGCGGCAAAAGAAAGAAAAAATGAGATGAGTGAAAAAAAATACGCTGAAAAACAAATCTACCGGGTGATCATCGACGCGCCGATTGAGGCCGTGTGGTCAGAACTGATAAAAACCACATCGCCGCGACCATTTTTCTGGAACTCTAGCTGGGATGCGCGCGACCTGGCGCCCGGCAATACTTACCGCATGGTGTCAAATGGCGGCAAGACAGTCGCCGTCATTGGCAAAATTTTGGAAATGGACCCGCCCAACAAGCTGGTGCACAGTTTTCAGCTGACGGCGCTGGCAGAGCCTGCTGCCACCGTAACATACACGCTCAAACAGACGGTGGAGGGCACTGAATTCAGCCTCATCACTGAAAACATCATTGCCGGATCGAAGAGCGAAAAGTCGATGGCCGATGGTGCGCAATTCATCGTCAAGAACTTCAAGGCGTTTGTTGAAACCGGCAACGTCACGCTGGGCGCGCGAATGATGCTGGCGATGTTTGCGCTGATGGCGCCGATGACGCCAAAATCCATGAGCGCGGAAAACTGGCCGCTTGATCAATAAGAGGAAAATTCATCATGGCAAACTCACCTGACGAGATGGCGAATGCAATGATCGCCAATATGAAGGAAAAGACCGGCAAGACGCTAGCGCAATGGATTACGATTGCTAAAAAATCAGGCGAGGAAAAACATGGGGGCATCGTCAAGCATCTGAAAAGCGAACATGGGCTAACGCATGGCTTCGCCAATCTAGTCGCGCACAAGACACTGAAAAGCGATGCAGGCAGCGCCGGCGGCGATGATGAATTGATTGCTGCGCAATATGCCGGGCCCAAAGCGGGTCTCAAGCCGATCTATGACGCGCTCATCAAAGCGGCGAACGCGTGCGGGAAAGGCGTAGAGATTTCACCGAAGAAATCTTATGTCAGCCTGCGGCGCAATAAGCAGTTCGCGATCATTCAGCCATCGACCAAAACACGGCTCGATCTGGGTCTCAACTTCAAAAATGAGCCTGCTAAGGGCCGGCTTGAAAAGTCAGGCAGTTTTAACGCCATGGTCAGCCATCGCATGCGGCTGGAAAAGCCGGCTGATGTTAACAAAGACGTTAAGACGTGGCTTAAAAAGGCCTATGGCGAAAGTTGATATATTATTATCTTGCCCAATAACAAACCGGGAGAAAATCATGTCAAATATGCAATCTGTAAAACTGCCCATCTGGTTCTGGATCATCGCCGGTGTCGCGCTGGTTTGGAACTTGATGGGCGTCGGCGCCTATATTGCGCAAGTAACAATGTCGCCAGAATCTATGGCTGTTCTATCAGAAGCTGAACGCACCGGATATGAAAATGCGCCAGCTTGGGCTATTGGTGCGTTCGCTCTTGCGGTGTTCGGCGGCGCACTGGGGTGTGTTTTGCTCTTGTTACGGAATAAAATAGCCATACCTGTATTTGGCGTTTCGCTTGCCGGCATTGCCGTTCAGATGTTTCATTCCTTCGTCATCGCAAATTCAATGGCAATTTATGGCCCCGGCGCCGCCATTATGCCGGCAATGGTCGTCCTCATTGGCGCTGGCCTTGTCTGGTGGTCCATGAATGTAAAAGCCAAAGGCTGGATTAAGTAGCCTTTGCGCGAAGACGCTCATCGTTTGAGCGCCTTAGCCGCCTTGGCCTCGCCCATCTGCAATTTGATAAAGGCGGGCAGGATGGCGATGTTGGTTTTTGCCTCCCGCCCGTCGGCCAGGCGGAATATGTTTTCGTAGAAAAACGCCATCGCGCTGAAGCCGTTGAGCGCCTTGATGAGTGCGATGTTGGAATTCGGCGCAAAAATTCCGGGCCCAATGCGCAGTGTCTTTTCCCATGATGGAACCGCCTCAACCGCGCCGCTCATCAACTTACTGGGCGCATCGGGGTCAACGCAAAGCGGGCGGGCAATTCCGCAAATATCGCAAGCGCCCGATGAGATGGCGTCCTCCATACCGGCGCGGGAGCGAAAGCCGCCGGTCACCATCAGCGGCATTTTCGCGACTTTACGGATTTCCTCCGCATAGGTCAGAAAATACGCCTCGCGGGCGCGGGTTGAGGCGCGCTTTTCTTCCTCAAAGCGCCGTTCTTGATGAGGCGCGTCCATGCCTTCAATATCCATCATCGCCGGCTGCTCATAAGAGCCGCCGGAAATCTCCAGCAAATCGACGCCGGCGTCATTCAGCCAGGCTGCAACCTGAAGGCTGTCTTCCGGCCCAAAGCCGCCTTTTTGAAAATCCGATGAGTTGAGCTTGACCGCAATCGGATAGCCCGCCCCGACATTGGCGCGCACCGCCGTGATCACCCGCAGCAGCAACCGCGCACGGTTCTCCAGACTGCCGCCCCATTCATCGGTGCGCTGATTAACAAGCGGGTTCAAAAATTCCGACAGCAAATAGCCATGCGCTGCGTGAATCTGCACGCCGCTAAAGCCGGTTTGCTTGGCGATGGAAGCCGCATGAACGAACCGGTCGATGACATCTTCAATTTCTTCGGCCAACAGCGCGCGCGGGCGCGCGAATGTGCCGCCGGGCAGGCCGATCTCAACCGCCGATGGCGCAACCGGTTCGGTCGCGACGATCTTTGGCGACTGGCGCCCGGCATGGGACAGCTGCATCCAGATATCCGCGCCCGCATCGCGCGAGGCTGCCGCCCAGGCCGACAAAGCGGCGAGCTGCGCATTCGATTGCGGCCCGTCAATCACCACATTGCCCGGCCGCTCCAGATAGCGCCGGTCAACCATGACATTGCCGGTCAGCTGCATCCCCGCGCCGCCCTCAGCCCAGCGGCGATAGAGCGTGACATGGCGCGCTGTCGCGCGGTTATGTTCATCGGCCAGCCCTTCAGTCATCGCCGCCCTGGCGATGCGATTTTTGAGGCTCGCGCCACATGGCAACACCAGCGGCGTCTCAAGAATTCCAGCCATCGGTTGTTTCCCCTATTGGCGCGCGCCGCAAACCTCCCATGTTCGCCAACCATGAGCAACGCTTGCGCACAGCTGACGTCTGCGCCACAACCGCGCCATGCCTCGGCCGCAACACCTTCGAATCAGGCGAAACGCTATCGGGCGCAACCAGGTTCACCCAAGGCGCGGGCCGCAGCGGCGCGGCCGCCTCAGCTAAGAAAGACAACTAAACGCGTATGGCCAAGCGAGCGACAGCAAAACACGATAGCGACCTTTTCAGCGATTACACCGCCAAGGACATTGAGGTTCTCGAAGGCCTGGAACCGGTGCGCAAGCGTCCGGGCATGTATATTGGCGGCGCAGATGAAAAGGGCATGCATCATCTGTTCGCCGAAGTGCTCGATAACGCCATGGACGAGGCCGTCGCCGGTTACGCCAGCCGCATCGAGGTTGAGTTGTTCGAGGACGGCTATTTGCAAGTCACCGATAATGGCCGCGGCGTGCCGGTCGATCCGCACCCGAAGTTTAAGAAAAAATCAGCGCTCGAAGTCATCATGACGACGCTGCACTCCGGCGGCAAGTTTGAAGGCAAGGCGTACGTTACCTCAGGCGGGCTGCACGGCGTCGGGGTTTCGGTGGTCAACGCGCTGTCGAATGACCTCATTGTCGAGGTTTGCCGCGGACGGACCATGTACCGGCAGTCTTACGCGGAAGGAAAGCCGCGTACCAAGTTAGAGACAGTCGGCCCCGCGCCGAACAAGCGCGGCACCAGCGTGATGTTCCACCCGGACCCGAAAATCTTCGGGGCGAAACTCGCGTTTCGTCCGGCGCGGCTATTCAAAATGGCGCGCTCAAAGGCCTATCTCTTTGGCGGCGTTGAAATCCGCTGGAAATGCGCGACAAGCCTTATTAAGGACAAGGATCAAACGCCTTCCGAAGCGGTGTTCCATTTCGAAAGGGGGCTTACGGATTATCTGAAAACCCTTGCCGGCGCCAAACCCACGGTTACCGAAGATATGTTCTCCGGCAAGGTCGAACGCAAGGAAGATGGCGGCCACGGCAATGTCGAATGGGCGGTGTTATGGGGCGCGGCCGGGTTCGGTGACGCCGACGGCTTCATCCACTCTTATTGCAACACCATCCCGACGGCGGAAGGCGGCTCGCATGAGGCAGGCTTGCGCGCGGCGTTAACCCGCGGGCTGAAGGCTTATGGCGAATTGTCGGGGGTGAAAAAAGCCGCCAACATCACCGCCGAGGACGTGCTGGGAACCGCTGGCGCCCTGCTCTCCGTGTTTGTGCGCAATCCGGAGTTTCAGGGCCAGACCAAAGACAAGCTGGCCACCAACGAGGCGCAAAAGATTGTTGAGGCAACGTTGCGCCCGGCCTTTGACCATTGGCTGGCGTCCAACCCCAAGCAAGCCGGCCAGCTGGTCGAATGGGTGGTGGACCGCGCCGATGAGCGCCAGCGCCGGCGCAAGGAAAAGGAAGTCAGCCGCGCCGCCGCAACCCGAAAGCTGCGCCTGCCGGGCAAGCTCGCCGATTGCTCCCAGAAAGACCGTACGGGTACGGAGCTGTTCCTGGTCGAGGGCGATTCAGCCGGCGGCTCAGCCAAACAGGCGCGCAACCGCGCAACGCAGGCGATTTTGCCCCTGCGCGGAAAAATCCTCAACGTCGCCTCGGCGCAGCGCGATAAAATCCTCGCCAATCAGGAAATTGCCGACATGACCCAGGCGCTCGGCGCCGGCATCGGCTCGAAATTTGATCTTGAAAATCTGCGCTACGAAAAAATCATCATCATGACTGACGCCGATGTCGACGGCGCGCATATCGCCGCCCTCCTGATCACCTTCTTCCACCAGGAAATGCCGGAGTTAATCCGCCAGGGCCATCTCTATATGGCGCAACCGCCGCTGTTTCGTCTTTCGGCCGGCGGGAAGTCCGTATACGCCATGGATGAAGAAAGCCGCGACAGGCTTTTGAAATCAGAGTTTAAAGCCAACCAAAAAGTCGATGTCGGCCGCTTCAAAGGCCTCGGCGAAATGATGCCCGCACAACTGAAAGAAACCACCATGAACCCGGCCACAAGAACGCTCGCCCGCGTGGTGATCGCTGAGGATAAGGTTGAAGAGGCGGATGATTTGGTGACCCGGCTGATGGGGAAGAAGCCGGAGGCGCGGTTTCAGTTTATTCAGGAGAACGCTGAGTTTGTTCGCGATGCGCTGGATATTTGATGTTTGAGACCAAGACCACATTTATTGTTGGAGCTGGTGCAGGCGTCGATATTCAAATGCCCCTTGGCACAGAACTTAAGGACACGATTGCCCGGCAGCTTAACCTCCGAACAGATGATTTTGGCCGGAGATTGTTATCCGGCGATCAATCAATACTCGATGTGATAAGGCACAACCCGAATCAATTGGATGATTTAGGAATCACTAGTAAAGACGTAGATCAGGCCATCAAGTCAATACGCGCATCGTTGCACCAAGCAATTTCCATCGACAACTACCTAGATAACCATTCAAATGATGCCGCTACAGTTTTTTTAGGAAAGCTAGCAATCGTTAACGCAATAGCAAAAGCGGAACGTAAAAGTAGTGTATATTTCGAGATTCAGAGTACAGATTCCAACATAGACCCAAACAAAATTGAGCCCACCTGGTATAATTTTCTTTTCAAAAAAATATGCGAGAATAATAACAGCATTGAGCAGCTTGAAGAGACTTTGGCCAACCTATCTTTTATCATTTTCAATTATGATCGATGCTTGGAACACTTTCTTTTTCAGTCGATAAAAACATATTGGAGATTGGATGACGAAAAAACAGCTGGGTTACTAAGAAAAACTAGGTTTTACCATCCATACGGGTCTCTTGGTGAACTACAGTGGCAAAATTATAATCGAAAATTTGCATTCGGTGGAAACGTTAGCACAGAGTTTTTGCTTACTGCGTATAGCAAGATAAAAACGTTCACGGAGCAGGTTAAAGAAGGCACACTGATAAACATGATCAGATCGGTTATGCAAGAGACGGAAACAATGATCTTCTTAGGATTTGCTTTTTATGATCAAAACATTCGCCTACTTTCCCCAGAACAAGAGGCGCAGGTTAAGAAAATATTTGGTACCGCCATTGGAATTTCCCAATGGGACTTGGAGGACGTGGACAAGGAGTTATTGACATCCCTCAAGCTTCAAGGTCGTCGCCCAGTTCATAATATTAATCCAGAACTTGATTGCGTGGGGCTGTTCGAGAAAAATTGGAGAATACTTGGAAAGCCGTTGTGATAAAGCCGTTGTGATATTGTGCCCGCTACACTAACTCTGAGTTCAACCACCCCCTCCGTCAGCTTCGCTGACACCTCCCCCGTTATCACGGGGGAGGAATTAGGTTGCGCTAACCGCAAGCCCTTTCTTCCCCCGGCCCGCGCGCGAAGGCGCGCAAACTGAAATGTCGGGGGAAGTGGCCGCGAAGCGGTCGAAGGGGGTTCTTCTGCGTCGTCATCCCGGATGCGCTGCGGTGTGAAACACCGCTGTGCTGGTCCGGGATCTGTCGCAGTGGGTTGAACATGCTGTTAGCGATCCCGTGTCTGCTCATGCCGCGCAGCACACGGGATGACGATACCCACTGCGCCCTGCGCTGATTATAAGGCCATTCCAAGCCGTGAGGATGAAATTTAATATATTAAATTTCGTCCTCACCGATTCCAGCGGCCCTATACTCCTCGGCAGTCCGGATATGGAGAGGCGTTTTTGCGAGCATTCTTCTACGATCCGGAATTGCGACCAAAGGAGCAAACCTGATGCAGTGCATCCATATGCGGCGAATAAAAACATCCCGGCGCCAGCCGCCGCCAGCGCCATCAATGAAGGCCGCGGCGCCAGGTGAAAATGTTGGACAAGATTTGGCTACAGGCTCCGTGGTTGCAGGGCTTACATTAAGCGCGAGGGCGCTTTTCCAGCCCCCCATAGAGGTTGGCGCAAGAAACCTATGCAAGGCAGGATAACTATGAAGACTTGTCCATCAGTCTACGGAACGCTTGCTCCAGTGCCGCCGGATCGCCAATGATAGCGATGGTTTTCAACCGCGCGGTCTCGCCCATGCTCACCGACAGGGTAGATTTGGGAACGCCGAGCGCTTTGGCCAGGAGCTTGATGATGGCAGCATTGGCTTTGCCTTTGTCTGGCGGCGCGGCGATTTTGACGGCGAGGCGGGGTTCATTATCGGCGCCTTGCCACAGGCCGGCGATCTCATCTTTCGCCGCGCCCGGGCTCGCGCGCACAAAAGCCCGAGCGCCATCTGGCGTTAGTTTGAAAAAGTCGCGCGCGCTCATCGCCGCCGGCAGGTCAAGGAATCCCGATGCGCAGCGCCACCCACTGGTTCATCTCGCGCAGGAAGAAAACGCCGAGGAGCAAGACCAAAGGCGACAGGTCAAGCCCGCCCATCGACGGCAGGACATTGCGGATCCGCCGCATCAACGGTTCGGTCATCGTCATCAGCGTGCGCCAGATCATGTCAACAACCTGGTTGTGGCGGTTGATGACATTGAACCCGAGCAGCCACGACATGATCACCATCGCGAAGACAATGAATGTATACAGCTGCAAGATTGCATCAATCAGCAAAAAGAACGGCATCGGGATGATTTGCACGCAAAGCTCCTGTTTGGCGCGCAGAGATTTCGCGCTTCTGGGGACTTAAGCGCAGTCGGCTTTGGTTGCAACAAGCGGCCGTGCGGCTCACCGTGTCCCGGGCTCGCCCGGCAGACACAAGACCGGGCTGGCAAACCCGCCGACCCGGACAAAGCCGACGCCGTCCTTCTCAACGATCACCAGGGTGACATCAGCGTTAAAGCCGCCGCGCCCGGACAGAAAGTCCACATCATCCGCCGCCCAGATCAGCCGCCCGTTGACCGATGCCGTCTTGGCCATGCCGTCCCAGCAGCCGCTATAGGCGCAGACCGAAAAAGCCCCGTCAGCACGCGCCCAAATGTCCATCGGCGTCGTCTCCGCCTCGGCCTTGGCCGCGCATTCGCCATCGGCGCACCAAATCTCAATCTGGTTGCGGCAAGCCCAAACATCCGGCGGAACCTCCGCCCGGTTGGCGGACAACAGAGCGGCGACTATCAGGAGCAACATGAACAAACCTCCGGGTTCGCGAAGCCTCGACCTTATCGCCTCCGCCCACGGATTGACAGGCGCCGGCGCGGGGCCTTAAGACGCGGCCGTTAAAGGTTTCGGGGCTATAGCTCAGTTGGGAGAGCGCGTCGTTCGCAATGACGAGGTCGGCGGTTCGATTCCGCCTAGCTCCACCATTTTTTGCCTCGCGGCGAATTGCTTTGCAATCGCCTCCGGCGGGGCGGCCTGACCGGCCGGCGTGCAGTCGCACGTTATAAGCAAATGGTTCGATGTTTGTTCGGTTAGCTCCACCAGCCTTCGCCAACAAGTTGGCTTCGGCTCGGTGGGCCAGCCTAGGGTAAAGAAGTAATTTTACTTGCAGTGCTATTATCAGGCGAAGGCGGGTCTTTCTTGAAATTTGTCTATACTCTTGAAGGCGATGCTGCACAGTGACCTGGCAAGTGCGACATAAAACTGCGTTTTCGTTGGCGCGCTGTTGGGTTATGTTTTAAATCTCAATCCCATGTGGAGGGCCATGCAATGCAGAAGCTGGTTTTAGCATTGGCGGCGCTATCTAACGCAGTCCTGATTGCGGGGTGCGATACTGGCGATAAGGGCCTGAACATCCTCGACGCGGCGGCTGTTTACGAGGCCAACCCGGAGGCCTTCGCGTCCATTCGCGAAAACTATCCAGGCCCTTACAGGGACTTTATGCGTGTTCCCGCCCGAGACCCGGCCAAACAAACACGCCAAGACACAATATTTTTTAAAAAGCTTCGCAAACACTTCCCGGTCGAGTTTATCGATTTCTTCCCTCTCGCCGGGTCTGGCCGAGATGAAATCGATGTTGTTCTTGAAAGATACGGCGCCAACACAAGTTGGACTGTCATCAGCCTGGTTTATTCCGAACTCTCTCTTCCACCCGCTGAGGATGACCCAAATGTGGCGCTGTTCGACAAATGTGATCAACGCGCGCTCGAATGGTTAGAGGCAAATGACGCGACCGGACCAATTTCCGTGTCCTGTCGAATTAATGACTATTGGTACGCCTATCAAAGCGTGAACTAGACCCGCCTCCCGGCCCAACCGCAATCCGCCTCGTGGTCAGCGGCGGCGTTATAGCGGATTAAGTGAATTTTGATCCCAAAAAGGGCGCGACGGCGCGCCGGCGCTTATGCGCCTGCTTCACTCTGGGTTTCCTATTGCGGAAATCGGGCGTTGATATCTCGTGCTGCACCCAATCTCACATTTGAAACGTTCTATTACCGTGCGGCGTTGTTTGTCGCATTCGACCCCTTGAATTGAGACATCCCTAAAGGAGCTTATGAGTATGAGAATGAACCTGCTTGCCGCATTTGCGGCAGGGGCGGCGGCCGCTTTGCCAGTTGCGGCGAACGCTTCAAGCCACATGGATGCGCCGTTGATTACTTTCGACGACGCGGCAAACACTACCGACGTATATGCGTTTTTGAGCGAAGATGCGAAAGGTCAGCTTTACCTGACGACCGCCTTGTCCGTATTCCCGTTTGAGGAGCCCGGCATTGGCCCGAATACGTACCGGTTTGACGACCGCGTTCGTTACGCCATTCACGTTTCGCTTGGCGATAATCTCGCTAAGGGACGTGCGGACCTTTCTTATGAGTTCGACTTCTCGACGGTTTACGCCAATCAAAACACTATTCTTCAGGCCTTCACCGGCGTCGTGTCTCCAAATGGCGATAATCAAAACCTTCGTCAAAGCTATCGCGTGTCGAAAATTGATCGCCGTGAAAGCAAACGCGACGATGACGACCATCGTGGCGGCAAACGCCGCGGATATAAACATCGCGGTTCTTACGGTAAAAAACACAAGCACAGATCACGCCGTGGCCGCACCGTGCTCGGAAGAGGCGTTGCTGATGGCCTCATCGTTCCGCCGAACAACCAAGGCCTTCTGACGCCGTTCTACAATGAAGATAACAATGGCGACAATCGCGCAAGACAAGGCGTTAGCAAAACAAGCGATCTTGACGAATATACTAAGGCGGGTGTTGTCGATCTTAAAGGCGGCTATCAGGTTTTCGCCGGACAGCGTGATGACGGCTTTTATGCCGACATCCAGTCGATCTTCGATCTTGATCTCTCCTTTGGCGCTGCTACCGGAACGGAAACGAAACCGTTTGACAGCCAGGGCGGGTTCAATCTTCACACGATTGTGTTGAACATTCCGATTGAAGAACTGAACGGCGCGCAACTCGCTGGCGTTTACGCCACGACAAGCCGTCGTCGCTCGAATAGTGGCGATAAGCCTTCGTCATACGAACGCTTTGGCAATGCACGTGGCGACTACCGCCAAGTAGGCCGTCAGGG